>NZ_JBBMMD010000034.1:0-78037 GCF_037844525.1 Tepidibacter sp. Z1-5
AATATCGTTGTATTCGCGGTATTTGTATAGATAGTTTTTAATAACCCACAGACCCTAAAAAAATAACCCAGATTTCGTTTGTACGAAATCTAGGTAGCTACTTTTAGGTTAATATTTTAACGAGCCTCATTTTTGATTAACCACTATATTTTATGTTATTTATTATTTTCTTTTTACTATTTAAAATAAAACTAGTTCTGTTTTATATATTCTAGATAGCTTTTCCGATTTAGCAGCCTCCAAAATCTCCCTCTGATGTTATTCTAAATCCTTTTCTAAACCATCCATTTGAATAATCTATATTTATTTTAGATATATTTATTGAAAGTCTTCCATCTATTAAAAATTTAAAACCTTCTTCTTCTATAAGTATATCTTCATCCTTTGACTCGTCCAGAGCCAATGATAAAACGGGACCTCCTCAACCAATAGATTGTCTAAATATCCTTACTGAATGATTTGGTAAATTCTTTTCCTCTAAAATAAGTTTAAGCTCTTTTTGTGCATCTTCACTTATATTTATTTTCATTTGCGTCCCCCCTCTTCCTATACCCCACAAGGGTATCTTTTGTATAATTCTATACTTTCATTTATATTTTGTCAAGTAATATCAACTTTTATCCGAAAGCTATAAATTATAAGACTCCATGTGAATTAAGTTTGCCTTTATTATGATGCTTTTAACTTGATATTATAAGCATTATTAAATTATTGTGGAAGAGTGGAACACTATGGGGATAATAAAACTAAAATAGTTTTGACAGATATATTGAAAATCTGGATAGAAACTGAACTAATCGAATAAATTGTTAAAAATTTTCAGTAAAATCCCTCTTTTGCACAACTCTAAATATGCCGATAAATTATATGATTATTAGGAACATACAACAATTTAAGGGGGGCATTTATGAAATTACCTAATATATTTAGTATTAAGTTTAAAATCATTAGTTTAATAAGTATTTTACTAATATTTATAATATCTATAAGTTCAATCAGTATTATAAGTATTAATAAAATAGGAAATGAATTACAGGAAATCACAAATGAAAATATACCATTAATAGAAAAAATTACAGAAATAACTCAATCTCAACTCGAACAATCTATTTATTTTGAACAAATATATAAATATGCAATTATGAAGGAGACGGAATATGGAAGACCTATAGAAAATGAACTTGAAAATATAGAAAAAAAACTCGAAGCAAAATCTAAATCAGTTGATATAAATTTAAAAGAAGCTGAAAAAATTGTACAACAAAGCTTAGAAATAGCATCCACTTCTGAAAGTAAAAAACAATTTGAACATATATATAATAAATTGATTCAAATAGAAAAAGAACATACTGATTATGAAAATCATATTTTGGAATCTTTTAATTTAATTAATATAAAAAAATTCCATGAATTCGAATTGCTTGCAGAAAAAATAGAAAAAGAAAAAGAACAACTTAATCAAGAACTAACAGAATTCATAACAGAAATTGAAAAACTTACAGAACATTCTCTTCAAACTGTTAAAAACCATGAAGAAGATACTTTCAAATTTATATTAATTATTAGTATATTCTCGTTCTTATTTGGTATTTTTATGGCTTTTGTTATAATATCAAATTTTATTAAAAATTTAAATAAACTAAAAGAAATTGTTAAATTCGAAAATGATTTAACTAAAACACTTAAAGTTGATTCAAATGATGAGCTTGGAGAAATTGCTAAATGGATTAATTCATTCATACTTCAAACAAAAAATTCTATATATCAAATTATATTAAATTCAAACGCACTATCTCAATCAAGCGAAATATTAAATCAAGCTATAGAAGAATCTAACGAAGGTATAATAGAAATTTCAAAAGCAATAAATACAGTAAGTGATGGAATACAAAGTAATGCAGGTGTTGTTGAAGAAATGACTGCAAGTATAGAAGAAGTGGCAAGTACTGCTCAAATGGTTTCTCAACAGTCTCACAATTCATATGAAAATACTGAAAAAGTTTTAACTGCTACAAATTTTGGAATTAATTTGTTAAATGAAATTGTTGAATCTGTATATAAAGTAAAAACTTCTTCTTCAAAAGTATCTAATGTTATAGATGAACTTAAACATTCATCTAATAAAATAAATGAAATTATTTCTATTATGTCAAATATTTCTGAGCAAACTAACCTATTAGCTCTTAATGCAAGTATCGAAGCTGCTCGAGCAGGAGATGCTGGTAAGGGTTTTGCAGTTGTAGCTGATGAAGTTAGAAAATTAGCTGAAGAAAGCAGAGAGTCCGCTCTTAAAATCACACAAATTATTAATGATATTCAACAAAATACAAATAATACAGATAAAATAATAAAAGAAGAACAAGAATTAGTAGAAATAAGTGTTACTAAAGTAAATGATACAAATGAAGAATTTAAAAAAATATCTAATCTTATATTAGAAATATCCGAAAAAATAAAAACAATATCAGAATCATCAGAGTTGCAATCAAAAATTACTCAAGATATGGCACAAGCAATGGACAATCTTTCTAAAGAAACTCAAGATAGTGCTAGTGCATCTGAGCAAATCAGTCAAAATCTTGAAGAACAAGTGAGTACATTTGAAGAAATCGAAGCAAACATAGGGGAAGTGCACAATGTAATCTTGAATTTAAAAGAACAAACTAATAAATTTAAAGTACAGTAAATAATAAAAAAAAGCTAGCATTAAAATGCTAGCTTTTAGTTATTATTAAAGACTTTCTTTAACTGCCTTAACTATATCATTAGCTGTTAAACCATACTTTTCTAATAAATCATTAGGAGTTCCTGACTCACCAAAAGTATCCTTAACTCCAACTCTTTTAACTGGTACTGGACAATTCTCAACTACAACTTCACTAACTGCTGATCCTAGTCCACCTATTACACTGTGCTCTTCTGCTGTTATTATAGCTTTTGTTTCTTTAGCAGCCTTTATTATTATATCAGTATCTATAGGCTTTATAGTAGGCATATTTATAACTCTTAAAGATATACCTTCTTCTTTTAACATATCATGAGCCTTCATAGCTTCATTTACCATTATTCCACAAGCTATTACAGTAGCATCTGTTCCTTCTAAAACTTCAACACCCTTACCTATTTCGAATTTATAGTTTTCATCGAATATAGTAGGTACTGCTGATCTACCTAGTCTTACATAAACTGGTCCGTTATATTTAGCTACTTCAAATATAATTTGCTCTGTTTCAACTCCATCTGCTGGAACTATTACCGTCATATTAGGAATAGATCTCATTATAGCCATATCCTCTACTGATTGGTGAGATGCTCCATCTTCTCCAACTGTAAGACCTGCATGAGTTGCACATACTTTTACATTTAATTTAGGATAACAAACAGAGTTTCTTATTACCTCAAAAGCTCTACCAGCTGCAAACATTGCAAAAGTACTTGCAAAAGGAATTTTACCAGCAGTTGACATTCCAGCTGCTGCTCCTATTAAGTTTTGCTCTGCTATTCCCATATTGAAGAATCTATCTGGGAAATTCTTTTTAAAATCTGCTGTTTTTGTAGATTTTGAAAGGTCTGCATCAAATACTACTACGTTTTCGTTCATTTGTCCAAGTTTAACAAGGGCATTACCATAAGCTTCTCTTGTCGCTATTTTTTTCATTATTTGGCACCTCCTAATTCTTTTAAAGCTACTTCAAGATCTTCATCACTAGGAGCTGTTCCATGCCATCCAGCTTGATTTTCCATGAATGAAACGCCTTTACCTTTAACAGTCTTAGCTATTATCATAGTAGGCTTTCCTACTGTTTCTCTAGCTGAATCAAGTGATGCAAATATTTGATCAAAATCATGTCCATCTATTTCTATTACATTCCATCCAAAAGCTTTGAATTTATCAACAACTGGATAGATATTCATTACATCCTCATTCTTACCATCAATTTGAAGTCCATTGAAATCTAAGAAAGCAACTAAGTTATCTAATTTATAGTGAGCAGCACTCATCGCAGCTTCCCATATTAAACCTTCTTGAATCTCTCCATCTCCAAGTACAGTATATACTCTCCAAGGAGCATTATCCATCTTAGATGCCATTGCCATACCACAAGCAACAGAAAATCCTTGTCCTAAAGATCCTGTAGACATTTCAACTCCAGGAGTTCCTTTCATATCAGGATGTCCTTGAAGCATAGAATTTACCTTTCTTAATTTCATTAACTCTTCCTTTTCAAAATATCCTTTTTCAGCAAGAGCACTATATAAAACAGGAGCTGCATGTCCCTTTGATAATACGAATCTATCTCTATCTTCCTTCTTAGGATTTTTAGAATCTATATTCATCTCGTCAAAATATAAAGCTGTAACTATTTCAACGCAAGATAAAGAACCTCCTGGATGACCTGACTTTGATTCATTAATCATTTGAACTATATTCTTTCTTATACTAGTAGCAACTTGCTTCAATTCATTATGATCTCTCATTTATTACCCTCCTTTTTATATTTTAACTATATATTTTAAAAATTTAACTACCTCTATGATCTAATAGGCTTGAAACCTTCGCCTAAAACCTCATGTACATTTGCAACCATTATAAATGCAAATTCATCAACATATTTCACTATATCCTTCAATTTTACCTCTTGTGTTCTATCAACGACTACCAACAATACATTTTTATCTTCTTTAGTATACATTCCTCTTCCATTTAGAGAAGTAACTCCTCTTCCTAGATTTTGCATTATTTCATCACTTATTTCATCTGGTTTTGATGATATTACAAAGAACGCCTTAGAATAACCCATACCCTCTATTATAAAGTCAGCCATTTTAACAAGTATGTAAAGCGCAATTATAGAGTATAGAGATGTTTCTATATTCTTATTTACAAAACCTGCAAGTGTTACTATACAAAGGTCTATACACATCATAAGCTTTGGTATGCTTATATTAGGAAAATATTTATTTAATATTGCTCCTCCTAAATCGGTTCCACCTGTAGTTCCTCCAGATTTAAATACAAGACCAATTCCAACTCCTACAATAAGACCTCCATATATAGTAGATAACAGCATGTCATTAGTAGGTATATATCCATGAGCCGTTTTTGAAATTATTTCTATAAAAAATGATAATGCCAACGTAGCATAACCAGTTTTTGCTCCAAATGCTTTCCCAAGAATTATAACCCCAGCTATGAAAAGAGGAATATTTATAACTAAGTTGGTTACTGAAATAGATATACCTGTAATCTTTTTAATAACTATCGCAAGACCTGTAACTCCACCAGGTGCTATTGTATGAGGAGCTAAGAATAAATCTATTGCCACTGCCATTAAAGCACACCCAACAGTTATAAGTATATATTCAATTAATATAGTACTCCAGTGCTTTTTTTTCATATTGCACTTCCCCTTTATCTATTTTTTGATTACTACCTGTACAATGAATTTAGGCAGTAACATCATTCTTTTATATCTCCACGGTTCTTTTACAAGTCTATATAACCATTCAAGTCCAAACTTTTGATAAAATTCAGGTGCTCGTTTAACTTCTCCTGCATATACATCAACGCTTCCTCCAACACCCATAAGTATAGATGTATTTACCTCGTCTTTATATCTTTGAATCCATAATTCCTGTTTTGGAGCTCCAAATGCAACAAATAATATATCCGGTTTTAGTTCATTTATCTTGTTTATAACCTCTTTTTCCTCATCGTGACCTTCATGTCCTATATGATGTCCTTTAAAGTATCCATGATGAGCTCCCGATTTTTTTATGTTGGGATATTTTTTAACTATATTCTCAACTGCTTTATCAGCAACTCCAGGCTTTCCACCTAGTATAAATATAGATTTATTGTTTTCGTTACAGTAATTAAGTATATTCTCCATAAGATCAATTCCTGTAACTCTTTCCTTTAAAGGATTTTTTACTATTTTAGAAGCTATTACAAGACCTATACCATCTGGTATAACAAGATCAGCTTCTTTTATTATATTTAAAAACTGCTCATCGTCCTTAGCCATCATAACTATTTCACTATTTGGCGTTATTATAACACTTTTTTTATCTCTTTCAAAAAAATTACTAGATGCATTTAATGCTTCATTCATATCTACTTTATGTACTGGAACTCCTAAAATATTAATTTTTTCCAAAATATTCACCTCTATTTTCAATCAAATCCATCAATATCTTATTGTGAATATCCGTTATTTCCCTGAATTCATCTTTCTTTCTAGATATTAATGCTCTCTCTGAGTCGATGTTATCTATTAAATATTTTACCTCATTCATTATATCATTAAAATTTATATTTAAAATAGATATAACCTCATTTTTTTCAATAAAATTTAAAAAATTATTTATTTTCGGATCATAAGAAAGTCCTACAACAGGTACTCCCATTAAAACAGAAAATATAAGTGCATGAAGCCTCATTCCTATTAAAAAATCTAAATTTCCAACCAAAGATATATATTCATCCACATAAAGATACTTATCTAATACGAATACATTTTTTCTATATTTTTTATCTATGTTCTTGTAAATATCTTTTATTATACTAGAATCTGCATAAAAATGAAAAGGTATGAATAATACTTGATAATCATATTCCTCCACCAAACTTTCACAAACCTTAGAAATCTCTGATACTATTTGCTTATTATTCTTCCATGGCCTTATAGAAAGCCCCACTATCTTCTTGTCAAAATCTATATTTATATCCCTTAATATTTCTTTTCCAATCTCAATATCTGGCTTTTTAATTCCAAACACAGTATCCATTGTAACTAGTATATCCTTTTCTATACCCATATCTAAAAGCTCTTGTTTAGAATTTTCATCTCTTACATTTATAAAATCGACCTTATTTAAAACTCTCTTTAAAATATTTCGATTGTACTTCTTGTTAACAGGTCCTATACCTTGAGAATATATCATAACCTTTTTATTTAAAATCTTTGCTATATGTATTATAGCTATATAATAAAGAATAGACCTCTTTGAAGTTACATCTTGAAGCAGTGATCCTCCTCCGCTAACTAATAAATCACAGTCTTTAATTTCTTTTATTATACTAAAAAAATTCATTCTCTTTATAGATCTTACATTATGCTTTTTTGAAGTGAATTCAGGATACTGAGATAATACAACTATCTCAGTATCCTGATTAAAATCTTTTATTCCATCTATTAATCCTTTAAGTATAGCTTCATCTCCGATATTATTAAACCCATAATATCCAGATATAACAACTTTAGGCATTTATTTTTCTCCCTTCAATCTTTCTCCATATAAAATCGATTAAAAGAATACTTATACCTCCTATAATAATTCCAAATACTATCTCATAATTAGTTCTAGCATAAGATAGATAAAGAGGTGCTCTTATATGAGAGAAAGTGTTGACTATATTTCCTTGACCTATTACAACTAATAAAGACAGAAGAAATACAGACCACTTTTGTTTTCTAAACGCTAGATATATCATCAAAATAAATGCTGGATTAGCCATTAAGAATGACTTATTTCTAGGTCTTGCAGTCAAAGATAACTCTAACATATTTCTAAACAATAATTCTATGCTCGAAGGCTTTATATTAGTTTCATGCCCAGTTCTAGCTATAAATACTACACCTATAACCAAGAACATTCCTAAAACTATAACATGCCCTATCTTTATATCTTCTTTGAACAATCTTATTATCTCATTTAAACATAAACCATTTTTTTCTTTTTCTCTCTTGTATCCAAATATAGATAAATAAAGTAATACAGTGAACATTATAGGAGCTATTTGAGATAACTTAACTCCTCTAAATATATCCATCTCAAGTAAAAACTTACTATCAAGTAAAAGAGATGTTTCAAATAAAACTCCTATTAAAGATATTATACAAGCTATTATCAATGTTATTATTCCTTTTAATAGGATATTAAATACATTCATATTATTTTTAGTTTTCAAAGCAGCTCTCACAATATACAATATAAATGCCATACTTATAGAAGGCATTGCAATAGTTGCAAGTAGAGCAAACATTTTGTCTAGAAGATCTGCTTTAATACCTAAGCCATATAAAAGTGCAGTACCTGCTGATGATAATCCAAATAATATATTCATATACTTAGGTTTTATATTAAGTAAATTGTCTATTAATATTAAAAATGCAGCTATTATACCTATAGCTATAGGTATGTGCATCAATCTATTAGGATGAACTTCTCTCATAGAATTGACCTTGCCAATTTTCATATTATGTCCCTTTTGTATTCTATTATCAAATTCTTCAAATCTTTGCTTATATATACTCATATCCGTTACATACTTTCCTTGCTTATCTATAAAAGGTTTAAAGTATATAACCCTTATGTTTCTCTCTGTTACTGCTCTATACATAGAATTTATTATCTCTTGTCCTTGATGATGTAGAGGAATCTCATAATCATATCTTATTTGAACCCAATCCCATACATTAAAAACTCTTGTAGCATAATATCCACTATCCTCAACTAACTTATTAAGACCTTTTTGATCTATATTTTCTCTTTGAACACTAGTTTCAATCATACCTACTACCATATTTCTCTTTTTAAGTTCTTTTTTCAAGTAATCAGTATCATAACCAAAACCTAAAGCTTCTCCACCAGCAAATATTATAGAACTTGGATGGATATCCTGATCATCTAAAAATTTAAAATAATACTTTATACTTTTTTCATCCTCATACTCAGATAAGTATATAGGTCTTGGAAGAACCTCAAGTCCACTAGCTTTTATAGTATCTATATCCTCTTGTAAGAAACCAAGTCCCAAAAACTCAAGTTTAGATCCTTCTAAAACCGTGCTCTTTCCTACATAATCTCCATTAATATCATAAAGCTTAGTTTCATCGTATATGTAATCTTTATTTTCACCTTTAATTCTCATAGTGTTAGAGTCTATAGCCTCTACCCTATCTTGTCCTATTTTTCTCTTAAATCCTTCTAATATAAAATTATATATACTAGCATCTGCATTTACTATTAAATCATACCCCTCTATGCTAGTTTTGATTTTATATTCCTTTCTGTTTTTCAAGGTATTTATAGTAGCTTCATTTATAGCAACTGTACTAACCTTCATATCTTTAAATTCATCTAAGAAATACTTTAAATCTTTATCACTTTCTTTTTGCATCTTAATCACTTGATCATAATCAAGAACTACTTCAACATTTTTGTATTCATTCTCTATACTATTTCTTTTAAATACTAGAACACTGGAAAATAATATAGCTATAATTAGAAACACACTAAACAATCTATTTACCTTCAAGTTTATCCCTCCTTTATTTTTGACAAAAGTCTTCATTCTAAAAACTTTAAATACATTCTATTTTTGATTTTATGTATGTTGTCCGAACTCTCTTTAAAAATATTTTCTCTTAAAATTCACTCAAAATTTAGGCACTACACTTAAAAATTATGCTCATTAAAATGTTAGCTACTTTTGGTTAATATTTTATTATTAAACTTAGATTATACTGTTAAAATATCCGTTAAGAAAGTTCGTTGTCTGACCAACGGGAGTTCAGAACTTTTAGGCTATTTTATAAAGTAAAATCTGTAGTTTAATTAAAATATTGACTAAGTAGCGTTATTTTAGTGAGTATAATTTTTAGCTTAATTAGGTATTTGGGTTGAATACATGAAAATAAGGGGTATTAATCCCCCTTCTTTAGATTATTTTACTTCATATTCTCCTTTTACCATGAATATGCAGTCTGTCTTTGCATTAATACCTCTTCCATCTGATCTTGGTATCATTAAAAGATGATTTGCTGGAGCATCATATCCTTTTCTTAAATCTACACCTTGAGTTAAATCAGCTATTCCTCCAAACTCCGAATCTATTATAGATCCTTTACCGCCTCTTAATATTATTTCACTTCCTGATGTTAATATTATACTTTGTCCCGCTTTAATACTTACTATCTCTAATGTATTAGAAGGTTTAGCTTCTGGCTTAACCTGTGTCCCATTCCCTTGATTTCCAGTATTTATCTTTTCAATAACCTGATTTACATTCTTTGCTAGCTCATCTATTTTCATATCAACGTAAGATTTAGTTACAACCGGGTCCATATTAGATCCTGCTTCATAACCAGATGCCTTAACTATATATGTAGATGTTATAATAATCGAACACGACAAAATAGATATCACAACTTTATTTTTAATCAAATCCTTAAACATAAAATTTCCCCTCCAATACACTCATCATCTAATATCCATTATTACAAAATTCATAGAATAAATCAATAAAAAAAAAAGAGCCGTTATCGGCTCACTAAATATCAAACAATCCTAAACTTATTTGAAGACCTTCGTCTACTTTTTTCATCATATCATCATCGAAATTGCCTATTTTTTCTCTCAATCTCTTTTTATCTATAGTCCTTACCTGTTCAAGTAATACCACAGAGTCTCTACTAAGTCCGTAATCATTTGCATTTATTTCAATGTGAGTCGGTAGTTTTGCCTTGTTGATTTGAGATGTTATAGCTGCAATTATAACTGTTGGGCTATATTTGTTACCTATATCATTTTGAATAATCAATACTGGTCTTACTCCCCCTTGTTCAGACCCTATCACAGGACTTAAGTCACCGTAAAATATGTCACCTCGTTTAATCTCTAAATTATTCACCTTCTGCTATCTTCCCTTCATACCCTTTCAAAGAAGACATATCAATACTAAGACCCATTTCCGCTAAAGCTAAGTTTATAACACCCATTTCTCTATAACCTTTTATCATAGATTCTCTTGTTTGAACTTTCCTTTTCTCTCTCAAATAAAGGTTCATAGCTTCTTTTATAAATTCTGATCTGTTTTTATTTTCTACTTTTATTATTTTATCCACTTCTGAAAGTAAGTTATTAGGTAAACTTACAACGATTTTCTTTTTACCCATACAACTAGACACAAAACCGCCTCCCAAAGTTAATTACACCTCTATTTTATCAGATAATCTAGTATGTGTAAAACTCTATTTCCTTCCAAATACACCCTCGGTATCCTTCTAGAAATCATGCATAAGACCTCATAATTTATGGTATTTAAAGAATCAGCTAATCTCTCTATCTTAATATCTGAATCTTCTCCGAATATTTTTACTTCATCTCCTATACTTACGTCTAATCCATCTATTCGAAGCATGCATTGATCCATGCATATTCTTCCAACTACAGGTACTAGCTTATCTTTTATCTTCATATTTGCATTTTGGTTTAGCATTCTTGTAAAACCATCTGCATACCCAATAGGAACAGTAGCTATTTTTGCAAAATCATTTGTTCTATACTTTTGACCATAGCTTATTCCTATATTAGGTTCTACAGTTTTAACATTAGATATTGTTGTCTTTAATGTCATAACAGGCTTTAGATCTATCCTATCCTTCATAACATCATCAGAAGGATAATGTCCATAAAGTATTATTCCACTTCTTACCATATCAAGATGATACTCAGGACAATCCATTATACCCGCACTATTACATATATGCTTTATCGGGATTTTTATACCTCTATTTTCTAATTTATTTATTATATATGTGTATTTATCAAACTGCATATTGGTAAATGTCTTATCCTTTTCATCTGCCTTAGCAAAATGACTGTATATACCTACAACATCTAAATTAGAATATTCACATATACTCTCAATAGAGTCTACAGATTCATCATTTATTTGAAATCCAAGTCTCGACATTCCAGTATCTAATTTTATATGTACTCTAGCTTTTTTATTCTTTTGCTGACTAACTTTGTTTAAACTTTGGGCTAATTCATTTGTATATATAGTTATGTCTATGTCATTTTCTACTGCCAGATCAAAACAGTTTTCTTGTATATAACCAAGACATAATATGGGTAATTTTATATCATTATTTCTAAGTTCTAATCCCTCCTCAAGTGTAGCAACAGCTAGATAATCTACGCCTTCACCTACAAGCGCCTTTGCAATTTGCACAGAACCATGTCCATAAGCATTAGCTTTAACAACTCCGCATATTTTGGTGTCTTCTTTGAGTAATTTTTTTATATTTTTATAATTTTGCTTTAAGTTCTCTATATTTATTTCTGCCCAAGTAGCTCTTGTTTTATAACTCAATATTCCTTCCCCCTTCAATTTAATCCCCGTTGTACTTAAACTCCTTATAATTAACAACAAATCTTTTCTTCAAGTTAACATCCATTATTTCTAATTTATTAGGCTTTAATGTTTTTTTGTCAACATAAATCTTTTGTTTATTAAAATAAAAAGAAGAACCAGGTATATTAGTTTCTAGAATCAAGAAATATCTATCGCAACTTATCTTTAAATTTTCATTTTCAAAAATATTTTTCAAAAAATCTCCTACAAATAAATATCTATTTTCTATACCTCTATGAGTGAATTTTAATTCATCTTTGTATTTTGGATTTTTTATTATAATCTTATCATCATCATAAATAGTTATTTTTCCTTTTATATTGCTAGGATATAGTGTTTTGAGCTTGTAATAATTTGGGCTTTTAAAATAGTGACTTGCTTCATACTCTTTTATAGATTTATTACCACATACACTTATATTTGCTATACATGAATACGAATCTAATTTATTTATTTTCTTTTGAAATTTATAATACACTTCTTCATCTGTGGACTCTCTACATCCTGTAAAATTAATACTTACTAGTATAATTACAAGGATACACAAGATCCACTTTTTCACAAAATCCCCCCTTATATTTAATTGTACATAGCTTTTATAAGATCATATCTGCATATAATTCCCTTAATATAATTATTATCATCAATAACAGGTACCCTGTTTATAGACTTCTTTATCATTTCATTTGCAACATATTCAATACTATCATCTTCCTTAACAGTCATAACATCCTTTGACATTATATCAGATGCCTTACAAGCTGCTATCTTTCTAATATCCTCTTCAACCTCTTTAAAGCTATCAAAAAAAATATATCCTTGAAGTATATTTATGAAAGATGGTACATTTACATTCTTCTCTTTTTGTATAATATCTGTTTCTGATATTATACCTACTATCTTATTTTCCTCATCTACTACAGGAACACCCCCAATCCTATTATTTAAGAATATCTCAGCTATCTCCTTTATAGTAGCATCTTGTTTTACAACCATCACATCACTAGTCATTATATCTTTAGCTTTCATAATCAAACCTCCTTTCTAGTCGTTATAATAGCATTTGCAACTGCATAATCCCTTGAGTGAGATATAGATAATAAAATTTCTTTTATTTCTAACTTTTCTGATAATTCATATAATTCATTATATAATGTTACAACTGGTTTTCCAAGACTATTTCTTAATATTTCTATATCTTTAAAATTACACCCTCTGATTCCAGTTCCAAATGCTTTACTTATAGCTTCTTTTGCAGCAAAATTTCCAGCTATAGTTTGAGCCTTATAATTTTTTTGTTTAAAATACTCTATTTCTTTCTCTGTATAAATTCTTCTTAAAAACTTATTATTTTTATTTATGGCTTTTTTTATTCTCTCTATTTCTATTATATCTATTCCAGTACCTAAAATATTCATAAAACCCTCCTTTAATATATTTCCTTATTGAATTTTTTTCCGAAATCCAAAAGTTCTGTGGGATTAGAAACTCCATCTGAATTAAGTTTCACTTTATATGGATACATTCTATATTAAATTTAATCAAAAAAAAAGAACCACTATTATCACAAAGCACAACTTAATTGAACTAGTGATTTTATAGTGGTATATACTTCTTATTTTAATACCTTTATATACGTTCAGTTACTCAACTATATTTATTTCATCATTTATTTGTACTATCCCACCACTTAATACTCTAGCAAATATACCTTCTCTAGGCATTATACAATCTCCAACTGCATGATAAATAGCACAATGCTGGTGACACTGCTTACCTATTTGAGTTACTTCTAATTCTATTTCATTTATCTTAAGCTTAGTTCCTACTGGTAATTTTGCTAAATCTATACCTTGTACTATTAAATTTTCTCCAAAATCTCCATCCTTAACTTGTCCACCTCTATTTTTGAAGTCTTCTATTTTTTCCCATGAAAGCAAGCTAACTTGTCTATGCCAGTCTCCTGCGTGAGCATCCCCTTTTAATCCATGATTTTCTACTAATTCAATTTTTCCTACATTATTTTTTTGAACACCTTTTTTCTCACTTATACATACCCCTAATATTTTTCCCATTTTAATCCTCCTAATTATCCACCTATTTGAGACATATTTCTACAGTCTGAATTTTTATTTTGACTTTTAAATTCATGTCTATACGGCTTTTGTTTTATAGCTTTATATATAATATTATTCAACTCTTCATCACTTACTTCGTTTCTTAAATACTTTTTCAAATCTACTCCATCATTCCAATGAAGACATAATTTTAAAAATCCTTCTGGGGTTATTCTTATTCTATTACATTGACTACAAAACTCATGACTAATAGGACTTATAAATCCTATTGATCCCTTACTTGATTTAGTTTTAAAATAAGTAGCTGGACCTGACCCTTTCACATTAAAAAAAGGAATCAATTCTCTATTTTTTAATATAATATTTTTTACTTCATCATTTGATACTTGTGTATATTTTTTTCCTTCTCCAATAGGCATAAGTTCTATAAATCTAACATCTACTGGAATTTTTTCAATTAATTCTACAAAATCCATTATTTCTTCATTATTTATTTCTTTTACTATCACTGTGTTTATTTTTACTCTTTTTATACCTTTATCTAAAGCTGCATTTATCCCTCTTAATACTTTATCCAACCCTTTATTTCTAGTTATTTTGCTATATAACTCTTCATTTAAGGTATCTACACTAACATTTATTCTATCTAACCCGGCTTTTAATAACTCATCTAAGTATTCTTCAAGCAAAATTCCATTCGTAGTTAAACTTACCTCTTCAATACCTTGTATACTTTTTACATTTCTTATAAATTCAATTATTCCTTTTCTAGCTAATGGTTCTCCACCTGTTATTCTAATTTTTGAAATTCCTAAACTTGATGATGATTTTATTATTCTATATAACTCTTCAAATGTTAATATTTCGTCATGATTAATAAGCTCTATTCCATCTTTTGGCATACAGTATATACATCTCAAATTACATCTATCTGTTATTGACACTCTTAAATATTCTATTTTTCTACCCGTATTATCAACCATTACTTATCACACTTTCTAATATTTAAGATTTTTTCTTCTATTATATCTACCAATCCAACAGAATCATCTAAATCAAAAACAACTACGTCTTCGATAATATGGTTTATATCACTAGCTATAGCTATTAAATCTTCTTTTTTACATATTGATTCTGTATACTTCTCAGATCTTATTACTTCTATTTTAGGCTTATTACTTTTTTTGAATCCTTCTGCAATTATTATATCCGAATCATTATTAAGTTCAATTAATTTATCCAAATCCAATTCTTTTTCAACTTTTTTCATCATAGCCACTCCGTAAGGTGAAGAAATCATAACAGAATCCGCTCCAGCTTGCGAATGTTTCCAAGTATCTTTTCCAGGCTTATCAATATCAAATCCATGAACATCATGTTTAATAGTTGAAACTTTGTAATTTCTTCGTTTTAATTCTTTAATTATTTTTACTACTAAAGTTGTTTTTCCAACATTAGATTTACCGACAATACAAACTATAGGGGTCATTTTTTTCTCCTTTCGGGTTAATTATCCGAAAGCTAATAGTTCAAGACTCCAGCTTCTAGATTAAGTTTCACTCTATCTTTCGTTAATGAATATTCCACTTTTCCCACCTGTTTTCTTAGCAAGATGAATATCTTCAATTATCATTTCTTTATCTACAGCTTTGCACATATCATATATAGTTAATCCCGCTGCAGATACAGCCGTCAATGCTTCCATCTCTACACCTGTTTTTCCTGTAGTTTTAACTATAGCTTCTATATTAATTTGTGATTTGTCTGTATCTATATGAAAATCAACCTGACATTTGCTAAGCATTAAAGGGTGGCACATTGGAATTATCTCATATGTTTTTTTTGCTGCCATAATTCCAGCTACTCTAGCTACACCTAAAACATCTCCTTTTCCAATTTCTCCATTCTCTATAAAAGCAAGAGTTTCTCTTTTCATAGTCACTATACCTTTAGCTATAGCAATTCTTACAGTATCTTCTTTTTCACTAACATCTACCATAATTGCTTTTCCATTTTCATCAAAATGATTTAGTTTAGGTTCATTCTCCATTATCCATCCTCCATTTTTTATCTCTAAGGAAATTATATAACTTCAATTTGCACATAATGTTGCTTAAAAAGCTAAATTAGCAGCTATTTTTAAGCAACAGAGTCGTGAGACTTGTTGACGACATTAGCCATGCGTTAGCATGAAGCGAATTTTATAAAGGTATAATTTCCACTTTATCTCCTTTTTCAAGTCCAGTAGACCCTTTTGGCACATCTATCAAGCAATTACATTTTAAAGTAGAACTTAATACTCCAGAAGATTGTTTTGAACTAGTAAGCTTAACTACTGGTCCATTTTGAGAATATGATAATTTTCCTCTTAAAAATCTTCTTTTTTTACTTTTTTTCAAATAAGAATTATCAAATATAGCACTTGTTCTTTTTAATTTTGAATCTTTCTTATTAACCATTTGAGACAGTACAGGTCTTACTAATAACTCGAATGTTATACTAGATGCTGCTGGATTACCTGATAAACTTATTATCAACTTATTTTTTAAGTAACTACAAAGCACAGGAGTTCCTGGTTTTATATCTACTTTCCAAAATAATATGTCAGCATTTATCTTTTTCATTACATCCTTTATAATATCTTTTTTTCCTACAGATACTCCGCCTGTAGTTATTACCAAATCTACTTCATCAATTATATTTTCAATTTTTCTAGAAGTTTTTTCTATATCATCACCACAGATACCTAATATAATTGGTTCTGCATTTAATTCCTTTAATCTAGCTGATAATGTATATATATTGCTATTATATATTTTTCCTGGAATTAATTTTTCTCCTATATCTAGTAATTCATCTCCTGTACTTAATATAGCTACTTTAGGTTTTTTATAAACCGATACTTGTTTCATTCCGAGGCTTGCAATTATTCCTACTTCTCCAAAATTAATTTCACTATCTTTTTTAATAACTGTTTGTCCTTTTTTTAAATCTTCTCCTTCAAAACAGTAATTTTGAAATTTATTTAACTCTATATATATGTATACTTTTCCGTCTTTTTCGTAAGTGTCTTCTTGTCTTATTACACAGTCAGCACCTTTTGGAATAGGTGCTCCTGTCATAATTCTAGTTGCCATATTATTCTTTAATTCTTTAGTAGGATAACTTCCTGCACAAACCTCTTCTACAATTTCTAAAACAACTGGATTTTCTTCACTTGCTCCTTTACTATCTTCTGATATTAAAGCATATCCATCTAATGGTGATCTATTAAAAGGTGGTTGATTAATAGTAGAAATTATATCTTTAGAAAGTATTCTTTTATGAGTATCTGTTAAATTTACATATTCATCTTCAATACTCTGTATTTTTTGGGCTAATATTTCATTAGCTATTTCTAAATTCACCATCTGTTTCATGTTCTTACCACCCTTTTCCAAAACTGCACTGTGGATAAGTACATTCGCTACATTCTAAACATAATCCGCCATGACCATATCCCGCTAAATCCTCAATTGTAATCTTATCTTGTGAAAGTACTCTTGGAAGTACCAAATCAAAGATTGTAGTTTTAGCATACATTACACAACCAGGAAGTCCTAATATAGGAATATCGCCATTATAAGCAAGTAAGAACATTGCTCCAGGCAATACTGGTGCTCCATAAGATATTATATTTGCTCCTGTCTTTTTTATAGCACTCGGAGTTAAATCATCAGGATCTACAGACATTCCTCCTGTGCATATAACCATTTGTGCACCTTTATCTATAAGATCTTTTATAGCATCACAAATTTTCTCAGTATCATCATAAACTATTTTTTGATCTATAACATTACATCCGTAATTTTCTACTTTTTTCCTTATAATAGGTCCGAAAGCATCTTTTATTCTTCCATGATAAACTTCATTTCCAGTAGTTACTATACCTACATTTACTTTATTATAAGGAATGACATCTACTATCGTTTTCCCATTTGCAATTTTTTCAGCTTCAATAATTTTTTTCTCATCTATAATAAGCGGAATTACTCTTGTACCTGCTAACTTATCTCCTTTTTTTACTGGATAGTTATTATGTCTTGTAGCAATTATAATTTCATCCAATAAATTAATTTTTAATAATAAATCAGTGTTTATCTTTAAAAGACCATCATATTTAGCAATAAAATTAATCTTTCCTTCTTTTACATCACTAAATTCTAATCCCATACCTGCTGCTAATTTTGTAAGTCTCTTCGCTGCTTCATTTTCATGTAAGTATCCTTCTTTTTTTTCCCATACATAAATGTTATCTTTTCCTAAAGAAAGCAAAACTTTAACATCTTCTTCTTTTATAACATGTCCTTTTTTAAAAGCTCTGTCTTTAATTTCTCCAGGTATTATTTGAGTTATGTCATGACACAGTACATGCCCAATAGCATCATGAACTGAAATTTTTTTCATTCTATTCACCCCTTAAATAAAATTAATAAAGCCCTTTATTGCAAAAAAGGCAATAAAGGGCTCAAATCCTTTAAAATTCTCCTTTTCAAAATATGTTACGGAAGGGTATCTCATTTCTAAAATACCCCGTGGATTTAAAAATCCTGACTATACTCCATAGATTAATCCTTAGGATATATAGTTCGGAGACTATATGTTATTTTTCAAACAATTATACTTCTTCTATCTTCTAATATAAAGCTAAATACAGTTTTTTTCAATCCTTTTTTATCCACATAATCCAAATTCTATACTTAATAAAAGAAAGTAGCTTAAAGCTACTTTCTTTTTAATGAATAAAAAATTATATAATTGCCAACTCACAGGTAACATCGATTAAATATCTCTACTTACAACTATTTTAAGCAATGGATTGCGGAGGACTCGTTGGTGACATGAGCCATAGGTTAGCATAAAGCCAATTTTCCTTATTTCAAAAACTTATTGTCTAGTTTTTCCATATCCTTATGCCCTAGTATTGCATGTATAAAATTATAAGTACTATTAACCTTCTCTTCCTCTTTTTCCTTTTGTATTCTAAGCTCATCTAATTCTTTTCTAAGCTTTGTTATCTTATCATTAACATCAGAAAGATTTGATTCTCCTTTATTTATTCTCTCGTAAGAATGCTTTACCGTTTCTCTCAAAAGATTTAAATTCTTTTCTTTTATTAGCATAGGCATATCTTCTAATTTTTCAAATATCATATCTATATTATTATTTATATCTTCCATTTCCTGCTTTAATCTATCTAATTCCTGTTCTGCTTTTATATTTTTATTCTCATTTAGTTCATTTGATATATATATTATCCTAGCCATCAATTTAGGCTTTTTTGCCTGAAGATCAAGAAGTTGTTTTTCAATAGTATTTTTCTCTTTTATCAACTCATTTAATTCTTTAATCTGTTTAGATATTAAATCATTTGATCCCCTCTTAATAAGCTCTTTAAATGGCTCATATTGAACTAATATAGGAACTTTATTTTTTTTTACTATTTCCTCAATTAAATTCACATCTAGTGTATTTTCGCCAAATATTTTATCTTTACCAAATATCATATTTTTCCAACCTTCCATTATTAAATACCTTTCAATTATTATATCGTCAAAATCAATTTATATTTTATTAATTAAAATTTATAACTAAATTTCTTTCTATATAAAAATTTACTAGATAAAATATATCAAGTCAATGAATCTTTTGAATTATTTTTTAGTGTTTGGAAAAAATAATTTCATGAGGTGATTTTATGAGAAAAATTATAAGTATTCTACTATTTTTTGTACTTATTTTAAGCGGATGCGCAAAACCAGCAGAAAAAACATCTGGAAGTACTCTTCCTAAAGAGCCCAAAACTTTGCAAACATTACAAGACAGTATATTAACTATAATGGCTAAAATAGATTTGATGCCAAGTATTAACAATGCTATTGAAACAAGGAACAAACTAACAGAAATATCATTTCAAAAAGAAAAAGAACTAGCTTCACTAAGCGAGTCTAGACTACCAGAGGCAGATAAACTAAAAACACCTGAAGACATAGAAAAAGACAAAGTCAAACTATCTAGCCACATAATAAATACATGCATATATCCATCTCTATTAGCTGAGGATATAGATGATTTAAACAAACTAGAAAAAGAACCCTTAAAATTCAAACTAGAAGAATACTGGCTTGATATAAATAAAGATTTAGTTGATATTCACAAAGACTGGAATAGCCTTCAAGCAAGTATGAGCGAAGTTTCTGCTGACCCTGAGTACATTAAAAATTTCGAAACAAATTTAAACTCATTAACAGATTCAATCGGTCAATACAATATATTCGATTCAATAGTATATTCTAATAATATGACTAAGTATTTGTCCTCTTTCAGACAATACTTTAAAACCTACACAAACAACGATATAGATAATGCAAAGTATTCTGTAAGAAAGGCTGTATTACTGTGTGATATGGAAAGCTATGAAGAAGCATTAACAACAATAACCAGTATTTCTGAACTTCTAAATTCAAAAGCCGACATATATTCAAAAGAAAAAGAAAAATTTGCAAAACTTAAATACTCAATTCAGGCTCTTCAAAAATCAATTGAAAATAAAAATTTAAAATTAGTACAAATAAACGCACCTATAGTTATATCTAATTTAAGTGAATTCATGCAAAAAGGGACTAGTGAAAACTAGTCCCTTTTATTTGAAACCTCTATTCTATTAATCGCTTTTTTAAGATCAACTTTAGCAAGTTTTACTTCTTTTTCATCAGCAGATTTAATCTTTGCTTCGGCTTCTTCTTTAGCTTTATTAGCTCTTTGTACATCTATTTGATCAGCCCATTCAGCAGCTTCTGTTAATATAGTAGTCTTTTCCTTATCAACTTGGATAAAACCACCTGCAACAGATGCTTCTTTAAATGAACCATTCTTTTTAAGCTTTAACAGTCCTATATCTAGTGGCGCTACGTAACTTGCATGATTCTTAAGTATACCAACATCACCGTTTATAGTTCTAACAACTACCATTTCAGCAGTGCCTTCAAAAAACTTTTTATCGGGAGTAACTATTTCTACAGAAAATTCTCCTGCCATGTTTATCTACTCTCCCTTCTTAGCTTTTTCAATTGCCTCTTCTATAGAACCAACATAAAGGAAAGCTGATTCTGGTAAGTTATCATGCTTACCTTCTAGGATTTCTTTAAATCCTCTTACAGTTTCTTTAAGAGGTACATATTTACCTTCCATACCAGTGAACTGCTCAGCAACACTAAATGGTTGCGATAAGAAGTTTTGGATCTTTCTTGCACGAGCAACAGCCATTTTATCTTCATCAGATAATTCGTCCATACCAAGTATAGCGATTATATCTTGAAGTTCTTTATATCTTTGAAGAACTGATTGAACTCTACGAGCTACATCATAGTGATCTTCTCCAACAACATTTGGATCTAGTATTCTAGATGTTGAATCAAGTGGATCAACCGCAGGGTAAATACCACGAGATGCTATATCTCTTGATAAAACTGTCTTAGCATCAAGATGGGCAAATGTTGTAGCTGGTGCCGGGTCAGTTAAGTCATCGGCTGGAACGTATACTGCTTGAACAGATGTGATAGAACCCTTCTTAGTAGATGTTATTCTCTCTTGAAGAGCACCCATCTCTGTAGCTAGTGTTGGTTGGTATCCAACCGCAGATGGCATACGTCCTAATAGTGCAGAAACCTCAGATCCTGCTTGAGTGAAACGGAATATATTATCAACGAATAATAATACGTCTTGTCCCTCTTGATCTCTGAAGTATTCAGCCATAGTAAGTCCTGTAAGCGCAACTCTCATTCTCGCTCCAGGTGGCTCATTCATCTGACCGTAAACTAGAGCAGTCTTATCGATAACTCCAGACTCGATCATTTCGTTATAAAGGTCATTACCCTCTCTAGTTCTCTCTCCAACTCCAGCAAATACTGAAAGTCCACCATGTTGAGTAGCTATGTTGTTAATAAGCTCCATTATAAGAACTGTCTTACCAACTCCTGCTCCTCCGAATAGACCGATTTTTCCACCCTTTGCATAAGGAGCTATAAGGTCAACTACCTTGATTCCTGTTTCAAGAATTTCAGTAGAAGTCTCTTGATCTTCAAAAGAAGGAGCTTCTCTATGTATTGGTAACTTTGGAGAATCAGTTGGAGCAGGCTTATTATCAACAACCTCTCCAAGTACATTGAATATTCTTCCTAATGTACCTTTTCCAACAGGAACAGATATAGGTGCTCCTGTATCAACAGCATCAATACCTCTAACAAGTCCATCAGTTGAACTCATAGCGATACACTTAACAGTGTCATCTCCTATATGTTGAGCTACCTCTGCCACTATTTTATTTCCATTATATTCTACTTCTATCGCATTTAGTAGGTTTGGTAAGTTCTCACTACTAAACTTTATATCCAGTACGGGTCCGATAATTTGAACAACTTTACCGATATTCTTTTCTGGCATTTTCGTACCTCCTTATTTTAACGCCTCTGAACCTGCAACTATCTCTGATATTTCTTGAGTTATAGATGCTTGTCTTGCTCTATTGTATTTTAATTCTAATTTAGAAATCATCTCATCTGCGTTATCAGTAGCAGATTGCATAGCAGTTCTTCTAGCTCCTTGTTCTGATGCAGAAGATTCAGCTATACCTCCATATATAGATCCTTCCATAAACTTAGGAACTAAATACTCAAGTACCTCTTCTTCACCTGGATCAAACTCTATCATCTCACCTTTTGTACCTTCTTTATCCTCATCAAAAGAAAGTGGAAGTAATTTTAATACCTCTGGTGTTTGAGTTAAAGTTGATTCAAACTTAGTATAAACAAGATATACTTCATCTACTTCTTCCTTTTCATATGCATCAAGTGCAATATCTGCAATCTTTCTAGCATCTGTATAAGTTAAATCTTCAACTCCAGTGAATTTATCTAAAATATTGTAGCCTCTTTTGTTAAAGAAATCTATAGACTTCTTACCAATAGCTATAATACTTTCTTGTTTATGTTCCATATGGTTTATTGCAGTCTTTAAGACGTTTGAGTTGTATCCACCAGCAAGACCTCTATCTCCCGCTATAACTATATAGCATTTTTTAGATGAGTCTCTTTGCTCTAAGAATATACTTTGAACTCCTTTAGCACTTTTAGCTATTTTTTCTATAGTAGCATAAAGAGTTTCAAAATATGGCTTAGTAGCTTGTGCTTGTTCTTTAGCTTTTTTTAACTTAGCTGATGAAACAAGCTCCATAGCTTTAGTTATTTGCTTAGTGTTACCAACACTTTTAATACGTCTTTTAATATCCTTCATTCCAGCCATATTATTTCACCTCCTGTTTAAAGAGGATTACTCTTCAATTTTAAATCTTTTTTTGAATTCTGTTATGGCACTTTCTAATCCCTCTTTGTAGTCTTTTCCATCAAGGATATCTTTACCAACTTGTGGGTAATTCTCATCCATAAACTTATAGAATTCTCTTTCAAATCTTCCTATTTCACTAACAGGAATATCTGTTAAGAATTTATTAGTTACAGCATATATAATCATAACTTGCTTTTCAACAGCTATTGGGTCATTCTCGCCTTGCTTTAGCATTTCAACGACTCTTTCCCCTTGAGCAAGTCTTGACTTTGTATCTTCATCAAGGTCTGATCCAAACTGAGCAAACGCTTGAAGTTCTCTGTATTGTGAGTAAGCAAGCTTTAATGTACCTGCAACCTTTTTCATAGGTTTAATTTGCGCACTACCTCCAACCCTTGATACTGATATACCAGGGTTAACAGCAGGTCTAACTCCAGAGTTGAAAAGCTCAGTCTCTAGGAATATCTGTCCATCTGTTATAGATATTACGTTTGTAGGGATGTAAGCTGAAACGTCTCCTGCTTGAGTTTCAACTATTGGAAGTGCAGTTATAGAACCTCCACCTAACTCATCAGCTAATTTAGCTGCTCTTTCAAGTAATCTTGAATGTAAGTAGAATACATCTCCTGGGTATGCCTCACGTCCTGGTGGTCTTCTAAGAAGAAGTGACATCGCACGATAAGCAACCGCATGCTTAGATAAATCATCATAAACTATTAAAACGTGTCCACCATTGTACATGAATTCCTCTGCGATTGCACAACCAGCATATGGAGCCATGTATTGAAGTGGAGCAAGCTCAGATGCAGTAGCTGATACTATAGTAGTATACTCCATAGCACCATTAGACTCTAATCTATCCATTATTTGAGCAACTGTAGAACGCTTTTGTCCTATTGCTACATATATACACTTAACATTTTTACCTTTTTGGTTGATTATAGTATCTAGTGCAACAGAAGTCTTACCAGTTTGTCTATCTCCGATGATAAGCTCTCTTTGTCCTCTTCCTATTGGAATCATAGAATCTATTGCCTTAATACCAGTTTGAAGTGGCTCATGAACTGATTTTCTAGATATTATACCAGACGCTATAGCCTCAATAGGTCTAAACTTATCACTAGTTATAGGTCCTTTACCATCTATAGGTTGTCCTAGAGCATTTACAACTCTACCAGATAGAGCCTCTCCTACTGGAACCTCAACTATTCTTCCAGTTCTTTTAACAGTGTCGCCCTCTTTTATATTTTCTTCAGAACCAAGTAAAACGGCTCCTACAGATTCTTCCTCTAAGTTTAATGCCATTCCATAAATCTGACCTGGAAACTCTAAAAGCTCTCCTGCCATACACTTTTCAAGTCCATGAACTCTAGCTATACCATCTCCAACTTGAGTAACTGTACCAACATCAGTCAATTCTAATTTATTTTCATACTTTTTTATTTGTTCTTTTATAATTGAACTAATTTCTTCCGGTCTTAAATTCATGGGTTTCACCGCCCTTCTACGCTATTATTTGAGATAACTGATCCTTTAATTTTTCTAAACGAGTTTTTATAGTTCCATCTATTTCTTCATTACCCATCTTAACTAAAACACCACCTATAACACTCTTATCAACTTCATTTTTAAGTGTTATATTCTTGCCTTTAGATTCAGAAAGCTTTAATTTAAGATTATTTAAATCTATTTCACTCATAGGTACCGCTGTTATAGCAACAGCTTCTAAGATGTTATTTTTCTCATTAATTAAAGAATTGAATTCAGTGAATATCTCACCTATAATTCCTATTCTATCTTTATCTATTAAAACTTTTAAAAAGTTCATCATTTCTAAAGAAGTGTTATTATCATAAATTTTTTCAACTAATGCTTTCTTTTCTTCTTTAGAAATCAAAGGAGCCTTAAGTATCTTTAAAAAGTCTTCATTTTCATTAAAAAGATCCACTATAACCTTTAAATCATTGTTTAAAGCCTCTGTAGTCCCATCTGAAACTCCAACTTCGAATAAAGCATTAGCGTATCTACTAGCAACTAACTTTGCCATTTAGCTTCGCCTACCTCTTTTATAAAATCTCCTATCAATTTCTCGTGCTTAGCTTCATCTACATCAGTTTCTATAATTTTAGAAGCTGCTAAAATTGCTAGAGATGATATATCATCTTTAAGCTCATTCATAACTTTTTGCTTTTCTCTTTGAATCTCTCTATTAGCTCTTTCTTTTAGTTGAATTGTTTCTTCTTGAGCTGATTTGATTATTTCATCTGCTCTTTCTTCAGCTCTCTTTGAACCATTCTTAACTATTTCTTGAGCCTCTTCTTTAGCCGAATTTATTTTTGTTTCATATTCAGCTTTAAGTTCTTCACCTTTTTGAACTGCTTCCTCTGCATCTTTATATGTTCCTTCAACTTCAGCAGTTCTCTTTGCCATAAATTCTGTAACTGGTTTGAACAATAATTTTTTAAGTATTAAATACATTATAAATGTATTTACAAGTTGAAATACAACATCCCAGTCTAAACTTACAAAGCTTTTGTACATCGTAATCCTCCCTTCTGCTAATCATTCCACTTTCTTTAGCTAGGAGATGAGCTCATCTCCTATTTTTATTATCCTAAAAGTTTCATTAGTGGATTAGCAAATAAAAGAAGCATTGCTATAACTAGACCATAGATACCAGTTGACTCTGCAACCGCTGCTCCTAAAAGCATAGTCTTTATAATATCTCCTTGTGCTTCTGGTTGCTTTCCAACAGCCTCTGCACCCTTACCTGCTGCAAATCCTTGTCCTATACCTGCTCCTATACCTGCTATCATTGCTAAACCTGCTCCTATAGCTGAACCTGCTAAAACTATCGCTTTTTCCATTTTAAATTCCTCCTAATCATTTTTATGTATTTTCTATATAATTTTTTAATCAATAGCACTTGAAACAAAAACCATTGTAAGCATTATAAATATAAATGCTTGAAGTACTCCAGAGAATAAATCGAAATAAATATGAAGTACTGATGGAATACCTACTTGAAGTATTGGTATACCTATTCCTATCAAACCACTTAAGAAAGCAAGTAGTTGATATAAAAGCATCATTATAACCATACCTCCTGTAATATTACCAAATGGACGGAAACTTAATGATATTGGTGTTGCAAGCTCTCCAACTATATTAAGAGGTAACATAGCTGATACTGGTTCTGTAAATCCTTTTAAATATTTGCCTAAGCCTTTACTCTTAACTCCATTATAGTGAATCATACAGAATGTTATAAGAGACCACGCTAAAGTTGTATTAAGATCTGTTGTAGGTGATCTAAGACCTAGTAATCCAATAAGATTGGAACACATAAAAAACAAAAATAAACTTCCTATATAAGGAGCAAATCTCATCTTGTCTTCTCCCATAGTTTGTTTTACTATAGAGTATAATCCGTCTACTATTGCTTCAATAATAATTTGAAAACCTCTTGGGACCTTATTTAATTTCCTAGTTCCAAAATAAGCAAATAATGTAAGCCCAATCATAATAAGCCATGTTGTAGTTACTGTCTCACTAACAGGTATATTAAGCTTGGGAATTATAAACATAATCTTAGGACCGTTCATATTACGCCTCCTTTCCTTTAATAATTTTTTCTATGCCAAATAGATTTACAATCAATATACTAATTTTAGGTAAAAGTAAACCTATTATGGTTCCTATAATATTTATATATATAGCTTTTAAAGATATAATCAATACCAAAGCTGTTATTATAAGCCTTATTATATACCTTGAAAGAACATACCCCTGAGCATTCCCAGGATGCATAGTTACAGCTTTTTCCAAAGTAAGTGACAAAAGTCTAAGATTTAATATTGAAAAAATACTGCCAAATGCAAGACCACACAAAAGTTCCTTCGAAATAGTATGTGTTAAAAAAGCAACGATAACTACAAGTATAAATACTACAATCATCACTTTTACTATACTCAAAATCATTTCTAATGTCGTTTTCAAAGGATCACTTCCTTTTTTTTATAACCGATATAGATATCTTATATGCGTTAACAAAACCTGCTCCAATCCCTATTACAATGAGTATTATAAAAAAAATAGGTTCTGTATTGAATTTTCTGTCTATTACCCCTCCCAGAAAACCACATACAAGAATTGGAACTACCATGTATATGCCTATTTGAGATACTAAGCTTAAATAAACTAAAGCTTCAAACCATTTATTTTTTTTACTCATCGCTTTATTCCCCTATATCTGGTCGAATTTTGTTAATTTTAAAACTATCATGTTTGAATCAGTCCATTTACATAACCGTTTAATAAAAATTATATACTATACATACCCTACATTTCAATGAAAACATTCTCTTAATTTCATAAATCTAAATTTTTCATATATATGGGCTAAAATTCGCCCACATATCTATTATATATTTTGACGAATTAAAAAGCAAATATAGTGAAAACTTTTTCCATTGTGAAATCTAAGCATTTCTGATTATTACCTTAAAAATCCTTTGTTTTTTTCACATTTTCTTTATAATTCGATATTAAATACTCAATTATTTTATCACAAGCCTTCCCATCACCATAAGGATTTACTGCATTTGACATTTTAGCATATTCACTCTCATCTCTTATTAAAAGATTTGTCGCTTCATAAACCTCTTTTTCGTCAACTCCTACAACTCTTGCAGTTCCAGCTTCAACAGCCTCTGGTCTTTCTGTTTCAGATCTCAAAACTAAAACAGGCTTTCCAATAGCCGGAGCTTCTTCTTGTATTCCTCCAGAATCAGTAAGTATTATATCTACTTTATTCATTAGGTTTGCAAAAGGTTCATAATCAAGAGGTTCTATAAGGTGTATCTTATCCATACCTCCCATTATAGATTTTGCACAATCTCTAACTTTAGGATTCAAATGCATAGGGAATATTATCTCTACATTTTCATTGTCTTCAACCACTCTTTTAATTGCTTTAAATATATCTTCCATAGGTTTACCCCAGTTTTCTCTTCTATGACAAGTCAATAGTATAACCTTATTATTATCATAGTCTATATCATCTATTTCTTTATTATTGAACTTATAATTTTCGTCTATTACAGATAAAAGGGCATCTATAACAGTATTTCCAGTTATGCATATCTTATCCTTATCTATATTCTCTTTTAGCAAATTTTCCTCATTTCCAACAGTAGGAGCAAAGTGAATAGACGCTATCATTCCTGTAAGCTTTCTGTTCATCTCCTCAGGATATGGAGAATATATATTCCCACTTCTAAGTCCTGCTTCTACATGTCCTACCGGAACCTTATTATAAAAAGCTGCTAAAGAGGCAGAAAAAGTAGTCGTAGTATCTCCATGAACCAGTAAAATATCCGGTCTATCATTAAATATTACACTTTCAAGTTCTTTTAAAACTCTATTAGTAACATCTGTTATAGTTTGACCGTGCTTCATAATGTTTAAGTCATACTTAGGTTGTATATTGAATATTTTAAGTACACTATCTAGCATTTCTCTATGCTGTGCAGTTACACAAACTATCGATTCTATTCTTTCATTTTGCTCCATTTTTTTTACTAAAGGTGCCATTTTTATAGCCTCTGGTCTTGTTCCAAATACAGTCATAACTTTTATTTTATTCATTTCAAATCCTCCTATTTCAGTTCACTATCTTCTGGCGATAAAAGCTTTAGTCTAACTATTCCATAGTATATAAATAATGCATCTAATATAAGTATAATAGTTGATTCAAAAAAATTGCTCTCAGATATTAAAACAGCACTAATTCCTAAGAACAAACTTATGCCATACAGTATAAGCACAGTTTTTCTTTGAGATAATCCCTTGCTTAAAAGCCTATGATGAAGGTGCCCTTTGTCCGCCTGCATTATAGGTTTTCCGCTTAGTTTTCTTCTTATTATGGCAAATGTTGTATCAAATATAGGTATACCAAGAGCAAGTATAGGTATAAATATAGCAAGAGCTGCTGCTGACTTTATAGCTCCTTGTATAGATATAACAGCTAGTATATATCCTAAAAATAAAGATCCGGTATCTCCCATAAATATTTTAGCAGGATTGAAATTGTAAGGTAAAAATCCAATAGCCGACCCAGCCAAACACATCAATAACACAGCTGATGTTTGTTGATTATTAGCAAACGCTACAAACGCAAGTGTAATAGCCGCTATTGCAGATACTCCCGCTGCAAGTCCATCAAGCCCATCGATCAAGTTAACAGTATTAGTTATTCCAACTATCCAAAATATAGTCACAGAAACAGATAATATTAAACCCAGTTGAGTTATTCCACTTTGAGTAAATGGATTTGTAACCCATTCAACTCTAATTCCGCAAGCAACAGCTATTGCAGCTGCAAGTAACTGACCTAATAATTTTGTCTTTGCTCCTATTTCATTTAAATCATCAATTACACCCATACAAACTATTACAAAACATCCAAGTAGTATTCCCATTATCTGCTTGTCTATATTTACAATAAAAATACTAGTTAAGAAAAATCCTAAAAATATTGCAATCCCACCAAGTCTTGGTATAGGATCTTTATGTACTCGTCTATCATCCTTCGGTATATCTATAGCTCCTATTTTATGTGCAAGCTTAATAGCAAGCGGCGTTGAAAAATAAGATATTCCAAACGATAGAATAATAGCTATAATAATCTGACTCATAATTTCACCTCTTTAAATATTTTAATATCCCATATCATTCGTTAGGGAATCATCATTTTCTATCCATTCATCTACTTTTATAATTCTAAAACTTTGATTAGTTTCCCTTATTATTACTTTTTCTATACCAGAATTTAATATAAGTCTTTTACACATAGTACATGAATTTGCATTATTAACCAGTTCATCATTTTTCATATCTTTACCAACTAAATAAAGAATCCCTCCAATCATATCTCTTCTACTAGCAGATATAATACAGTTGGCTTCAGCATGAACACTTCTACACTTTTCATAATTTTGACCTCTTGGAATATTCATCTTTTCTCTTAAGCAATATCCCAAATCACTACAATTTTTTCTCCCCCTAGGAGCTCCAGTATATCCTGTAGATATTATCTCATCGTTTTTAACAATAATAGCCCCATAATTACGTCTAAGGCAAGTTCCTCTTTCAAGAACCGATTTTGCTATATCTAAATAATAGTTATGCTTGTCTCTTCTCTCCATAAATTTTCCTCCATCACCTTTATAGAATAAAAATTCTAACCACGCTACCTCCATTATATTATTTATATAAAATATACACAAGTTAATTAATAATTCTGGAAGTAATAAATTAAAAAAACAAAAAAAAAGAGTGTGTCATATGACACACTCAAAGTATTACTTAGTACCGTATAATCTATCTCCAGCATCTCCAAGACCTGGAACTATATATCCGTGATCATTTAATTTTTCATCAATAGACGCTACATATATATCTACATCCGGATGACATCTTTCAACCTCTTCTATACCCTCTGGACAAGCTACTAGGTTTACAAGCTTAATGCTTGTAGCTCCTTGTTTCTTTAAAACATCAATAGCAGCAACTGCAGAACCACCTGTAGCAAGCATAGGATCTACTACTATAAAGTCTCTTTCCTCTATATCAGCAGGAAACTTTGAGTAGTACTCAACTGGCTTTAAAGTTTCTGGATCTCTATAAAGTCCTACATGTCCAACTTTAGCAGCTGGAACTAACTCAAGTATTCCATCTACCATTCCAAGACCAGCTCTTAATATAGGAACTATTCCTAATTTCTTTCCTGATATAACCTTAGACTTAGTTGTTGTAACTGGAGTTTCAATTTCAACTTCTTCTAAAGCTAAATCTCTTGTTACTTCATATCCCATAAGCATAGAAACTTCTTTTACTAACTGTCTAAAATCTTTAGAACCTGTATTCTTATCTCTTATAAGTGTTAACTTATGTTGGATTAATGGATGATTCATCATAACTACTTTTGACATTTAATTTGCCTCCCTTTAAAATTTATTTAGAATATTTTTTTTCTATTTCTGTTATCTTTCCTACTCTTCTTTGATGTCTATCTCCTTCAAACTCAGTTCCTAACCATGTATCTATTATTTCAAGAGCTAGTCCTTTTCCAACTACTCTCTCTCCTAAAGATATCATATTAGCATCGTTGTGGGCCTTAGACATTCTAGCTGAAAAAGTATCAGAAACAACAGCACATCTTATTCCCGGTACCTTATTAGCTGCTAAAGATATACCTATACCTGTTCCACAGCAAAGTATTCCTTCTTCAACCTCTCCACTTATTACAGCCTCCGCAACTTTAACTCCATAATCTGGGTAGTCAACAGAATCCAATGAGTCAGTTCCAAAATCAACAATTTCATACTCACCTTTTAGATGATTTTTAATCTCTTCCTTTAAATTGTATCCTCCATGGTCACTTGCAATCCCTATTTTCTTCACTTACGTTCACCTCCAAATTAATTTTTAAAGCCTTTTTAATCTAATTAACTCCAAACCTATTAACATTTCGACATAGATTCTTATATTCCTTCTTTTTATTTTAATTTTTTTCTGCAAATTTTTATATTTTATTTCCATTCTATATTTTATGTTTTAAAATTCTATGTTTTTCCCTTTTGATTTTCCTATAAATTTGTATCTCCATTAACTACTACACTAAATTTTAAGAACTACACTTACAAAATAAATGGCATTAAAATGTTAGAGAATGATTTAAATATTTTTGTATAAAACTAGCATTCCAGCGTTTGAATATGCGTTAAGAAAGTTCGTTGTCTGACCGTTAGGGAGTTTAGAACTTTTAGTATATTCAATAAGATGGAATTCTTAGTTTTATTAAAAATAGTTACCACATTATCGGTATTTTAATGTCATTTATTTTTGGATTAAACCTATATAATTATTCGGTATTTTAATAAGTACGATTTTCTCTCAAACACATAAATCTACTCTATTAATATCTATACAAATTTATACCCTGCCGCCTTTGTTAGGCGATTCATTATAGCTTGCCCAATCCCAGCCTTCTCAAACTCTTCAGAATATATAATATCCACACCTTTTTTATCCATTTCTCTCAAAGTTTTAAATAAGTTATAAGCTACTCCATTTAAATCATCCCCAAGACCTATAACTTCACCTTTATACTTGTCTTTATTTTTATTAATACACATAATCCCCACTTTTTTACCTTCTTTATTTCCTTTATCAACTAATTTGTTGATTTTATCCACATAATCTCCATCATCTTTTTTAACAATAAATACCTCTGCATTTGGAGCATAGTGAGTGTATTTCATTCCAGGTGCCTTTGCAATTATATTTTCGTTTTTTTCAAGTATTGCAGGATCTATTATAACCTCTCCTAAAACCTCACTCAATTCTTCTAGCGTTACTCCACCAGGTCTTAATATCGTAGGTATATCTCCAGTTAAGTCAAGAACTGTAGATTCAAGTCCAACATTAGAATCTCCTCCAAGTATAATACCATCAACTCTACCATTCATCTCTTCATATACATTCTCCTCATCAGTAGGAGATGGTCTTCCAGATATATTCGCAGATGGACCTGCAACATATACTCCACTTTCCTTTATAAGAGATAACGCTATAGGATGAGACGGCATTCTAACTGCAACTGTATCTAAGTTTCCGCTAGTAATAGATGGTACTATATCCTTCTTTTTTAATACTATTGTTATAGGTCCCGGCCAGAATTTATCCATAACCTTATAAACTCTATCATCTATGTCAGTAGCAATCTTATGAATTTCTTCTTTATCTGCAATATGAACTATCAAAGGATTATCACTTGGTCTTCCTTTAGCCTCATATATCTTCTTAGCTGCTTTTTCATCAAGAGCATTAGCTCCAAGTCCATAAACAGTTTCAGTTGGAAATATAACCGTTCCGCCGTCTCTTAGAATTTTTCCAAACTCTTTCATTTTATCTATATCAATATTATCCTTATCCATTTTGAATACCAAAGTCTTTTTCAACTATCTCACCTCTTCATAAGTATTAAAATATACTAACCATCAAAATTCCCAATAAAAACCCCGTTATAGTGTATATAGTTTTTGAATTAGGAAAAATTTCTTCTATAGTAACATAAAGCATTGTTCCAGATGCTATTGCCAGGAAAAAACCTACAAATCCCTGAAAAACTTCTCCAAAATAAGACCCTATATAGCTGCCTATTCCCATCGGAATACCTGCAAGTAAAGTAAAAAGCATAACCTTTACTACATTCATTCTTCCTTTTATAAGAGTTAACGCCATAGCAATACCCTCAGGTACATTATGTATCCCTATTACTATTACCAAAGTAATACCCAAAGATTCTTTTACGCTAAATGAAGACCCTATAGCAAGCCCTTCGGGAAAGTTATGTAATAAAATACTAAAAAATATCAAATATCCAGTCTTTAGCATTCCTTCAAAATGCATAAACCTCTTTATAATCATGCTAGCAAAAACACCTATAAAAGTAAAAACTATAGCCAGATTGACACCAATTGCATTCATAGCCTCAGTCAACAAGTCAAATGTAACCACAGACAACATAATTCCTCCTGCAAGACCCATGAACAGATTTAAGTACCTATCAGCCTTTTTTCTAAATATAAAAGCTATAACCCCTCCAGTAAAAGTTCCAACAACCCCACACAAAAAACCAAGCAAAGTAATTTCAATCATAATATACCCCCTACCTAAACCTCAATAAGTTTTATGATAGTTATGCTTAAAATATGCTTTTTTCTAAAAAAAGTCCTAATATCATTCATAATGAATAATATAGGACTAATATTTTAGTTATTTACAGCGTTTAATTTTTCAGCTTGGTCTACAGTTATAAGAGCATCTATCATTTCATTTATATCTCCCTCTATAAAGCTATCTAGCTTATATAAAGTTAAATTTATTCTATGATCTGTAATTCTTCCTTGAGGGAAGTTATAAGTTCTTATTCTCTCAGATCTGTCTCCAGTTCCAACCTGACTCTTTCTTTCAGCTGATATCTCTTTATGTTGTTCAGCTTGTGCTTTATCGAATAATCTAGCCTTTAATACCTTAAGGGCTTTTTCCTTATTCTTAAGCTGACTCTTTCCATCCTGACATGACACAACTTCTCCAGTTGGAAGATGCGTTATTCTTACCGCAGAGTCGGTAGTATTAACACTTTGTCCACCGTTTCCTGAAGAACGGAAAACGTCTATTCTTAAATCATTAGGATTGATATTTACTTCAACATCATCAACTTCTGGTAAAACTGCAACAGTAGCAGTAGACGTATGTATTCTACCACCAGACTCTGTAGCTGGTATTCTTTGAACTCTGTGAACTCCAGACTCATACTTAAGTCTTGAATAAGCTCCTTTTCCTTTTATAGAGAAAGAAACCTCTTTATATCCACCAACACCAGTTTCATTACTACTCATTAACTCTACTTTCCATCTTCTTGTTTCTGCATATCTACAGTACATTCTAAATAAAGTTCCAGCAAAAAGTGCAGCCTCGTCACCACCGGCTCCACCTCTTATCTCAACGATAACATCCTTTTCATCATTAGGATCTTTAGGAACAAGTAAAAGCTTAAGTTCATCTTCTACTTTAGGTAATTGATCTTCAAGTTCAGATAATTCCATCTTAGCAAGTTCTCTTAATTCTTCATCAGATTCTTCTTGAAGGATTTGCTTTGATTCTTCAATTCCCCCAACAATTTCCTTATATTCTCTATACTTCATAACTATAGGTTCTATTTCTGCGTGATCTTTTATATATTTTTGCCACTCAGATTGTCTGTTAATAACTTCAGGATCTCCAATCTTTTGAGTTAAATCTTTATACTTATCTTCTATAAGTTCAACTTTATCAAACATAAGTTTTTCACCTCTTTCAATATATCAATTTTTCATTATATCAAATTTTTGTTCCTATAACAACCCTTTGTATAGAAGCTAAATCTTCTAATATTCTTATATCACCGTATCCATTTTGTATCATTATCTTTTTTACATCCTCTGCTTGATCATATCCTACTTCATAACCTAAGATTCCATTATCCTTTATAAATCTAATAGAATCCTCAGTTATCTTTTTGTAAAAATCAAGACCATCCTCTCCTCCATCAAGAGCTAAAGATGGTTCGTAGTTCTTAACATCAACCTCAAGTCCTTCTATATCAGCTTTTCTTATATAAGGAGGATTAGACACTATTATATCGAATTTAACATCCTCATTTTCAAGTGCTGAGAATACATCAGACTTTAAAAAAGTTATTCTATCTTCTACTTCATTGTTCTTAGCATTAATACTTCCTACCTCAAGAGCATCATCAGATATATCAAGAGAATATATTTTTGAATCTTTTATATAATTAGCTAAAGACACACTTATAGCACCAGAACCCGTTCCTATATCAACTATCAAAGGATTATCTATTTTTTTAGCTTGTTCTATAATATCTTCAACCAACACCTCAGTATCTGGTCTTGGAATTAACACTCCCTCTTTAACAAAGAAATCCAGTCCCATAAACTCTTTTTTTCCTATAATATAAGCCATAGGTCTTCCTTTTCTTCTTTGTTTCAAAAGAGCCTCAATCCTATTTTCATCTTTTTTAGAAATTTCCTCATCTAAATTAAGATGTATATAAAGTCTAGTCACATCAAGTACCTTACACATAGCAAGTTCAACATCAAGCTTTGCAGTAGTACTATTACTAAGCTCTCTTATCCACTTTTTCATCATCTGTCTTATGGTCATTCTTATCCACCTCTTCTCCAAGAGCAGCCTTTAGAGCACAAAGAGCTACCTCTAATTGCTCGTCATCTGGTTCTCTAGTAGTAATTTTTTGAAGCATCATACCAGGAAATGCAATAATTCTTACAAATATATTATCGTACTTTCCAGCAATCTTTATAATCTCATATGATATCCCAGCAACAATAGGTATACATATCAATCTAGATATAACTCTTAAAACCGGGTTTGGCCACCCAAACAAAAAGTATATAAGCATAGATACAACCATAACTATAAACATAAAATTGGTTCCACATCTTGGATGAAGAGTAGAAAATTTTCTTGCATTTTCTACAGTTAAATCAAGACCCTCTTCATAACAATAAATAGATTTATGTTCTGCTCCATGATATTCAAATACCCTCTTTATATCCTTATTTAAAGATATAAGAGATACATATCCTAAAAACATTCCAATTCTAACCAATCCCTCTGTAAAGTTCAATATCATAACACTATCAGTAAATTTCTTTAATATACCACCTAAAAAAGTAGGTAATAATATGAACAATAAAATAGAGAATACAAAAGCTATGAACATAGAAAAGTATATCAGTATATCATTAGTCTTATCCTTAAACTTATCCTCTAAGAACTTTTCAAACTTAGAAGGTTCAACTTCTTCCTCCTCATCAAAAAACTGAGCTGAAAAATTAAGAGCCTTAATCCCTTCAACCATAGTCTCAAGAAGTACAAATCCACCTCTTAAAAATGGAATCTTGTTAAATCCCTTATCAATAACCCAGCTTTTAATTTTCTTCTTATCTATCTCAATATCTCCATCCGATTTTCTAACAGCCACAGCTATTTGATTTTGATTCTTCATCATAACGCCTTCCATTACAGCCTGTCCTCCAACAGTACTTTTACCCATAGACTCATCTCCTTTCCAATATATATTATCATAAAAATATAAAGTTCGCACATACTCATAAAATTCGTCTAGTTGCTACGCACTGACTCATGTCCCCAACGATCCTACGGGATCAGTTGCTCAAAATAGTTGCAAATGTAGGTCTTCAATCAATATTATCCACAGATTCAAAATTATATAGTTTCCTATAGTATAAAAAAATACATATAGGGGATCCCCTATATGTATTTTTATTTAATCATTTTCTTTTATTATTACATGACACTTCCTACATCTTGCTTCATAACTTTCCGTAGCTCCAACTAATATTATTGGATCATCGTATTTAGCAGGTTGTCCATTTATTAATCTCTGAGTTCTATGCGCAGGATTTCCGCAAACCATACATACAGCTTGAAGCTTTTGTACAAATTCAGCTACAGCTAAAAGTCTTGGTGTAGGGCCAAAAGGCTCTCCCTTAAAGTCCATATCCAGTCCTGCTGCTATCACTCTTATACCTTTATCTGCAAGGCTTATTGCAATATCAACGACTTCATCTTCAAAGAATTGAATCTCATCAATACCAACAACTTGTGTATCTGAATCTATATGATCGTAAATTTCTTTTGCACTTTTAATTGGAATAGCCGTAATGCTCGCTCCACTATGAGATACAACATCTTCATCACTATATCTATTGTCTATAGCAGGTTTAAATGCTACTACATTTTGCTTTGCTATTTTTGACCTTTTAAGTATTCTTATAAGTTCTTCACTTTTTCCACTATACATAGGTCCAATAACTACTTCTATGTATCCATGATGGATAGGTCTATACATAAAAATCCCCTCCAAATTAAAATAGAGGTTGGATTAACCAACCTCCACTATTAACCAATGTTGAATTTTTTCTTGAACTTGTCGATTCTTCCACCTTTTTCAATGTTCTTTTGCTTTCCAGTGTAGAATGGGTGACACTCTGAACAGATCTCTACTCTTATTTCATCTTGAGTTGATCCTGCTTGAAATGTATTTCCACATGCACAATGTACAGTTATTTCTTCGTATTTTGGTTGTATATCCTTTTTCATCTTTTCCACCTCTTTCACATTTTTAATTATGTTAATTTTATTTTCTTATCAATATTCAACTCTTACATTATATCATATGACTTTTTTCTCTTCAAGATTAAATATTCTTATTTACTAAATTTACAAATTCCTTGTTATCTTTTGTTTGTTTTAAGAATTTTATCATCTTTTCTGTATATTCTTGAGTATTGTTTCCAATTGACTTTCTAACTTTCCAAAGAAGAGCCATTTCCTCACTATTAAGAAGTAATTCTTCTTTTCTAGTTCCAGATTTAACTATATCAACGGCTGGGAATATTCTCTTTTGAGCAAGCTTTCTATCTAAATGAACTTCCATATTTCCAGTTCCTTTAAATTCTTCAAATATAACATCATCCATTCTAGATCCTGTTTCAACTAATGCTGTTGCAAGTATAGTTAACGATCCACCTTGTCTTATATTTCTAGCTGCTCCAAAGAATTTTTTAGGTCCATGAAGTGCTCCAGGATCAAGTCCACCTGATAAAGTTCTTCCTGTTGGCGGTATTGTTAAGTTATAAGCTCTTGCAAGCCTTGTTATACTATCAAGAAGTATTACAACATCTCTTCCATGTTCAACAAGTCTTTGTGCCCTATTAAGTACCATTTCAGCTACTTTTATATGATGAGATGGTAATTCATCAAAAGTTGAATATATAACATCACCTTTTATAGATTCCTGCATATCAGTAACTTCTTCAGGTCTTTCATCTATTAAAAGAACTATAAGTTCAACATCTGGATAATTAGAAGATATGCTGTTTGCTATATTTTTAAGAAGTATAGTTTTACCAGCTTTAGGGGGAGCTACGACAAGTCCTCTTTGACCCATTCCTATAGGTGCTATTAAATCTATTAATCTTGTAGCTATTTGATGTTGTTCATTTTGAAGATTAATTCTAACATCAGGATATATAGGTGTCAATTTTTCAAATGAAGGTCTTCTTATGCTATTTTCAGGATTTTCATTGTTTATCTTTTGAACATAAAGTAATGCTCTAAATTTTTCCCCACTTTTCGGAGGTCTAGTAATACCCATTACCTTATCTCCTGTTTTCATATTAAATCTTCTTATTTGAGATGGTGATATGTAAACATCTTGTCCTGTTGAAAGATAATTTGAACCTCTCAAAAAACCATATCCATCAGGTAGTATTTCCAAAACTCCATGTGCTATATCTTGTTTTTGATCATTTCTCATCTCATTTATTACCTTTTTAGGAATATGACTATCTTGAACCTTCAACTCTTCTATCTTTTTTTCAACATCATTAGTTTTCTCATTGTCATCTTTTTTCTCATTTTTCTCTATCTCAAGTATCATATCTATAAGTTCAAGTTTTTTGTACTTAGTTGTAGATTTTATGTTTAATTCTTTTGCAATCTCTCTAAGTTGTGCTATGGTCTTGCTTTGTAAATCTTGGCAATTCAATAGGTATCCCTCCAAATTTAAAGTGTTTAATTTAACCTCGGGAAAATAAGATATGAATATAGAAGTGAAAATCTAATAAGGTAATATTACCACTGTTGTATTATAAGGTCAAGAAAAAAAATTCGCTTTATGCTAACGCATAGCTTGCAAATTATATAGTTTCCTTATATATAAAAAAGAGAGATTATAATCTCTCTTTTATATATATCCATATGCTTATTTTTTATTCTATAGAAAACTATATAATTTAAAATCTGTGGATAATATTGATGAAAGAAATACACTTTCAACTATTTTTAAGCAACAGAGTCTGTTAAGACTTGTTGGCGACATGAGTCAGTGCGTAGCGACTAGACGAATTTTTTATACCTATTTTGCATAGCTAGGTTTTGTATCTAATTTGTGTATAGCTTCTATAAATCTTATAGTTCCCGTTTCCGATCTCATTACCACTGAATGAGTTTGAGCAGTTTTGTTACCTTTATATATAACTCCCTTTAGAAAATCACCATCTGTTATACCCGTAGCTGCAAAATATACTTCATTTCCTTTTACTAAGTCTTCCATCGTAAGAATTTTTTTATGGTCAATTCCCATGTCTAAGCATCTTTGTTCTTCTTCTTTCTCAAAAGGAACAAGTCTACCTTGGAAATCTCCTCCCATACATTTAAGTGCTGCTGCTGCTAGTACTCCTTCTGGAGCACCTCCGATTCCTATCATCATATCTATTCCTGTACCTTCAAAACAAGTAGCCATGGCAGCTCCTACATCACCTTCATTGAATAGCTTTATTCTAACTCCTGCATCTCTGCATTCCTGTATTAATTTTGAATGTCTATCACGATCTAGCATAGTAACAGTCAAATCATCCATACTCTTATTAAGTACATTAGATAGTATATTTAAATTATAGCTAACAGGATTATCTAATTTTACAAGGCCTTTAGCCTTTGGTCCAACAGCAATTTTGTCCATGTACATATCAGGTGCATTAAGTAAGCATCCTTTAGGTGCAAGAGCAACTACTGCAATAGCATTAGGAAGTCCTTTTGCAACACAGTTAGTTCCATCCAAAGGATCTACAGCTATATCAACCTTAATAGAATCAGCTGAGCGTCTTCCTATTTTTTCTCCGATATAAAGCATAGGTGCTTCATCCATTTCCCCCTCGCCTATAACTACTTCTCCATCTATGTCAATAGTATCAAATACTTTTCTCATTCCATCAACAGCTGCTTGATCTGCTATATTTTTGTCTCCTCTACCTAAATACTTAGATCCTCCAATAGCAGCAGCCTCTGTAACTCTAACTAAATTTATAGCCAAATTTCTATCCATACTAAATTCCCCCTTTTAAGTATATCACAATATATATAATATGTTATACTACTTAAAAAGTCAACCTCTTCCACTTGTATGTTATATATTTTTTATCTGTAAATAAATTATATATTTCCGTATTTTTCCATAAGCTCTTCTATTACCTTACTTTTATCAAGTCTATGAACAGCCTCAACAAATCTTATAGTTCCAGTTTTAGATCTCATAACTACAGAATGTGTTTTTATTCTATTTTCATCATAACATACAGCACCTTTTAAAAGATCTCCTTCTGTTATTCCTGTTGCTGCAAAGAATAACTCATCTCCTTTAGCAAGATCATCAAGCATTAATACCTTTTTTACATCCTCATCATTAAGTCCAAGGTCATGACATCTAGTTTTTTCTTCATCACTCATAGGATAAAGAATTCCTTGCATATCTCCGCCCATACATTTTACAGCAGCCGCAGTTATCACACCCTCAGGTGCTCCACCTATTCCCATTAATATATCAACGCCAGTATCTTCAAAGCAAGTTGCAATACCAGCAGCTACATCTCCTTCTCCAAACATTTTAATTCTAGCACCAAGTCTTCTTACCTCAGCAACTATTTCATCATGTCTTTCTCTATCTTGTATTATAACTGTTAAATCAGATATTTCCTTATTTAGCGCTTTTGCAACCTTTGTAAGATTATTTTCTATTGAATCATTTATATCTATACATCCCTTAGCTTTAGGTCCTACTATAAGTTTCTTCATATACGTATCTGGTGCATGAAGTAAACATCCTTTTTTCGCCATGGCAATTACAGCAATAGCATTAGGAAGTCCCTTAGCTATTAATGAAGTTCCATCTAAAGGATCAACCGCAATATCAACTTCCATATCACCATCAGTTCCACAACCAACCTTCTCACCTATATAAAGCATAGGTGCCTCATCAAGCTCACCTTCACCAATAACAACTTCTCCTCTTACCTTAATACTAGAAAAAGCCTTTCTCATACCTTCAACAGCAGCTCCATCTGCTCCGTTCTTATCGCCCTTGCCCATAAATCTAACACTAGCAAGTGCAGCAGTCTCCGTAACCCTAACAATCTCCAACGCTAAATTTCTATCCATAATCAACTTCCTCCCGTTAAATACAAATTTCACTTTGATTATACATCATATTTAAACATTTTGCAAAGATATATGTTATATTTTTTATTATTTATGTTATCTTTCTTTTTATTATTACTTATATATCACTTATATTTAATATAATTCATAACTATTAGTACTTAACATATACAAAACACCTCGAGTTGTATAGTGAATTCATATCTTTTCTTACTTATTGTTACTTTATTCAATTACATTATAGTTTTTAATTAATTTACTATTGTAATCTAATTGTAACTTTCTTAAATAATTCATAGTATAAAATAAAAAATTCGTCTACTCGCTAACGCGGTGACTCATATTGCCAACAAGGTATAAAAAGACTGTTAGTTGATATCAACTAACAGCCTTTTTATACTTATATTCTATTATTTGTCATATTAATAAAGTATTCATGAAAAGTTGTATCATCCGTAAGTTCAGGATGAAAAGAAGTAACAAGTATATTCCCTTGACGGGCAGCTACAATATTACCATCAACTTTATGAATCAAATCAACATCTTCACCTACATCTACAATGTATGGAGCCCTAATAAACACCATAGGTATTTCCTTATCACTAACCTCTTTAATTACCTCTTTTGCAACAAAACTATCTAATTGAGAGCCATACGCATTTCGTCTTACTTTTATGTCCATAACTTTCAAATGAGCATCTTCATTACCGTCTAGTTCATTTGCAAGCAAAATCATTCCAGCACATGTTCCCCATACAGGTAACCCACTATTTATTTTATCTATTAAAATATCTTTAATTTTAAAATCATCAAGTAATTTTCCCATAGCCGTACTTTCACCACCAGGTAAAATAATCCCATCAATATCATCGAGTTGTTCAGCTTTTCTTATTTCAATTGCTTCGTGCCCTATAGATTTAATTATATTTATATGCTCTCTAAATGCACCTTGAAGTGCTAAAACACCAATCTTTTTCATTTTAGTACCCTCTATTAGCCATTCTTTCATCTTTATCTATTGAATAAACATTTATTCCAACCATTGCTTCTCCAAGATTTTCTGATACTTCAGCTAATATTTTTGGATCATTATAGTGTGTAACAGCTTTAACTATAGCACTAGCTCTTTTTCTTGGGTCTCCTGATTTGAATATTCCAGAACCAACGAATACTCCATCACAACCAAGCTGCATCATCATTGCAGCATCAGCAGGAGTAGCAACCCCACCAGCTGCAAAATTTACAACAGGAAGTTTTCCATTTTCATGAACATACTCAACCAAATGAATAGGAGCCTGCAGTTCTTTAGCAGCATTCATTAATTCTTCCTTTGATAAACCTTGAATTCTTCTAATTTCAGAATTCATCATTCTCATATGTTTAACAGCTTCGATAACATCTCCTGTACCAGGCTCACCTTTAGTTCTAATCATTGAAGCACCTTCTCCAAGTCTTCTTAAAGCTTCACCTAAGTTTTTAGCTCCACAAACAAAAGGAACTTTAAAATCCTTTTTATCAATATGAAGAGTTGGATCAGCAGGTGTCAAAACTTCACTTTCATCTATATAATCCACTTCTAAAGCCTCAAGTATCTGAGCTTCTACAAAATGTCCTATTCTTACCTTTGCCATAACTGGTATCGAAACAGCTTCTTGAATACCTTTTATCATTTGTGGATCAGAAGCTCTTGCAACTCCACCATCTTTTCTTATATCAGCAGGAACTCTCTCAAGTGCCATAACAGCACAAGCACCTGCTTCTTCAGCAATCTTTGCTTCTTCTGGATTAGTAACATCCATTATAACTCCACCTTTTAACATTTGAGCTAAGTTTTTATTTAATTCATATCTACTCATCATTAACCCCTCCTCAATTGTACCCATACGGTAGTTACATCTTTTTCCTTTTCTAGTATTATAATCTCATATTTAATCATTTTTATCAATATTATTATGTAAATCAATTCATTTTCCTAAATTGTATCAATACAATTTAATTGAGTTTCAATTATCTCTTTTTAAGTATCTATCTTACTAAAAAATATTTTTTCTTAGGCTACTCAACTAAAAAATGCTGATTATTGAAATGTTAGCTACCTAGATTTCGTACAAACGAAATCTGGGTTATTTTTTTAGGGTCTGTGGGTTATTAAAAACTATCAGCAAATTCATTTAACATGGATAGTTTCCCTGACCAATCTCAAATTAATATTCTTTTAAGGCGAATGAATGCTACAAATATATCTCGATTCTGGAAATGTCCATTGCTCACATAGATTCAAAGACCTTCTAAATTCTTCTTTGGAAAAATATAGAAGTTTTTTTAAAATGGCTAAGAATGTTTATCACATTAGAAACCTTAGAACTACTAAGTTTTATGGAATATAGGTATAGGAGACTTAGTGAAAAAAGTAGGAAATGTAAAAGGATTTGTAAAGCGTACTTTCAATGAAATAATTGTAGATATTCCGACCGTAACTAAACTTGCAAACCTTATTGCTAACGCAATGCGTAATCCTTCGTATGAGCAGTTGAGTTTTAATTTATGATAATTTAGGTAAGAAATAAAACAGAATATTCATTATAAATAATGGTAATGAATTAATTACCTTTGTTTCTTTTTGTCTTTTTTGAGAACAACATATATTTAAATCCATTTCATATCTAAGAAACATATTAAAAAACAAATGGCATTAAAATGTTAGCGAATGATTTAAATATTTTTGTATAAAACTTGAATTACAGCGTTTGAATATCCGTTAAGAAAGTTCGTTGTTTGACCTTGAGGGAGTTCAGAACTTTTANTGGATTAAGAGCTATAATTTTTCCAAATTAGAGATTTGATCAATTGGTATTTTATAGTGAATAAATAATTACATTTGTACGAAATTTAGGTAGCTACTTTTGAGTTAATATTTTTCTATAAAACTTAGATTGTGCTTTTAAAATATCCGTTATGAAACTTCTTTGTCTGACCAACGGGAGTTTAAGAAGTTTTAGGATATTTTATAAAGCAGAATCTTTAGTTTTATAAAAATTTTAACTAAGAAGCGTTATTTCAATAATCAGCATTTTCGCTCAAGCACTAAACTTAAAAAATATTTTTACTTAACCCCTTCCCAATCCTTTAAGAATCTCTCAATTCCAAGATCAGTCATAGGATGCTTTAACATCTGTTCAAATATCTTATAAGGAATAGTAGCTATATCAGCTCCTGCAAGAGCAGATTGCTTAACATGCTCAGTATTTCTTATACTTGCAGATATTATCTCAGTTTCTATTCCATGAATATCAAATATATCAGATATTTCTCTTATTAAATCTACACCAACATGTCCTATATCATCTAATCTTCCAACAAATGGACTTACATAACTAGCTCCAGCCTTTGCTGCAAGTAAAGCTTGATTTGCAGAAAATACTAAAGTAACATTAGTCTTAATTCCCTTACCTGCCATATGCTTCACAGCCTTTAACCCTTCTTTAGTCATAGGTATCTTTATAACTATATTAGGGTGAATCTTAACAAGCTCATCAGCTTCCTTAATCATACCCTCAGACTCTAAAGATATTACCTCAGCAGATATAGGTCCATCTACTATACTAGTTATCTCTTTTACTACCTCTTTAAAAACTCTTCCTTCTTTAGCTATTAAAGATGGATTAGTAGTAACCCCTTCAATAACTCCCCAGTCATTTATCTCTCTTATCTCATCCACATTAGCTGTATCTATAAATAATTTCATAAAATCAACTCCTTATATGTAATCGTTTTCATATTCTATTTTAACATACATTAACTTGTCCTATATATATTTATTTTTACATTGGGCATACTAATATAAAACTTATGTATTTTACCACCAAGGAGGTTTACCATGAAAAAATTATCTCTTATTATTTTACTTATATTTATATTGTTCAATACAATAGCATGTTTTGATTTTTCGCCTTCATACCAAGAACCAGATCCTAATGCAGTAGAAAAGGAAAAAATCAAAGATACTCCAGCTCAAACAAGAGCTCAATCAAAGAATGAAACACTTAAAATTGCAAATCAAGACATAACTCTAGATTTCAACTTATACGATGATCCTAACTTAGAATTCACAACATATATACCCCAAGACATGTTAGCTTCTTCTAAAGAAGGTGATTTTTTAACAATATACGCTAACTTTAACAACGAGAAAAATAAAAAAGCCAAAATAACATTCTTCTCACCAATAAAAACAGTATCATCAAACGTAGAAAACATGACCAAGGTAGCAAGAGATAACGTAACAGAAGATGGATTTGAGACAACAGATCAGACAGTCAACGACTACACCCTAATAAATGACGCTGATGAAGAGTTTGATATAATAAAAAAGCAAGAAGGTAAAACAGATATTATAGGAAAAGTATCTCTATTTAACCACAACGAAAGGTTGTACTATTTAATAGTTCAATATCCACTAGCCCTAGAAAAAGAATTCCTTCCTAGAGCTCAAAAAATAATAAGCGATATAATGTTCTACGATGAACAATTTGAAGAAAGTAAGTAAAAAAATCTTTATTTTAAATATTTAAATACATACTTTCTTTGTTTTCATGTGCTTTATCTAAATAATTGTATTACATAATTTAAGTACACATTAATAAACTTCGTTGTATGAACTCAAGTATTTCAGAGCTTTTAAATGTTTTAATGTTTTTTCCTTATACTCCTCCACTTTAAAAATATACTTTTTTCTCTTAGGCTACACACTAAAAAAATACCTGTAATTAAAATGTTAGATAATGATTTAAATGTTTTTTCATAAAACTTATGTTGCATCTTTTGAATATCCGTTAAGAAAGTTCGTTGTCTGAACACAGTGAGTTTAGAACTTTTAGGATTTTCAATAAGATGTAACGTTTAGTTTTATAAAAACATTTAACACATTATCGTTATTTTAATTACAGGTATTTTTGCCTCATAATCCCACTAAGAAAAAATATATTTCTAATAACTCCCTATATCATTTAAATATTTATCCCTAGCCAAATTATAATTAAATATAACCTCTATAACCTTCTCCTCTATATCAGCAAGCCTTTCTTGAGCTGCAATAACCTCAACCATAGTACCTGCCATATCTTGAAGGTTTGCATTCTTTATAACACTAGTTTCAAATCCATACCCCTCTTTATATCTGTACTCAGCTATTTCAAGAGATTCCTTAGCATTATTAACTACACCCTCTGTATAAGCTAACATATCAGCAGTAGCTTCTACAGCCTCATAAGATTGCATTATGCTCGATTTAACATCCTGTCCAGCACTTTCAATCCCTACCTTTGACTTATTCATCTTTATTTTAGCTTCCTTATACTGATAAGTATTTTCTGGATACTGACCAGATGTAAGTTCAAAACTCAATTTATCAACTAAATACTGAGCTTGAGCCTTTCTTATCTCTATTCTCTTCTCGCTACCTTGCTTTAATCCCGCTTCTAAATTAACTTCTAACTTTGTAGTAGTAAAATCTTGAACTAAATTTATATTTTTATTAAGATCTACATTAATAACCTTTTTAAGTTCTATTTCTGCATTCTTTCTGTTCATACAAGCATTTCTATAATCTACGTTCATAAGATTCACTTGAGCTTGAGATAATAAAACATCATCTTTAGCCTTCATTCCAGCATCATATGCATCTTTTGCCATCTTGTATTGAGCAGTAGCTCTATCAAGAGCTATTTTTTTAAGATCTTCTATCTTCTTAGTCTTTATTACTTCATAGTATTTTTGACGAGTAAGAAGTCCTATTTGCTTTTGAGCAATTAGATATCCATCCTTTGTAACCTCATTTTGAAGATCAGCCATAGTAGTCATAAGCTGAGTTGTAGAATCAACTGCTAGAACTCTTTCTACATCTATATTTAACTTCTGTGCTATAACTGAATTAGCATCTTCAATTGCTAAATCAAAAGCGCCTTCTCCTGATTTTAAAGCATTTTCTCCAGCTTCTACAGTATTATTGAATTGCTTATCAAACCCGTCTTTAGATGTTGGATCTATACCAGCACTTTTTAAAGCATCTAACCCTTGTTTTGCAGTAGGATTTTGAGCTATTTGATCTAATGTATAACCTGAGTCTAAAGCTCCTTTTATTTGACTATACGCTCCATTTAATAAATCCTTACTCCCTTTTAATTGTTTTAATTGCTTCTGCCCATCATCAAGCTTATCCTGGCCCTTTTTTATCTTTCTTTCATTATGCTTTGCTCTATCTAAAGATAAATCTGCTGCTTCTAGGTCTACCTGCAGAGATTTTAATATATAGTTATTTTCAGTTGCAATCTTTATAGCATCATCCAAAGTTAAATTCAAATTTTTAGGCTCTTCGTTTATTTGTTGTTCTTTTACATCTTCTTGTCCATATGAATTAAAAGCTGTACTCATAGGTGTTAAAACAAGCACTGCCGATATTGCCACGGAAATAATTTTTTTATTCATTTTTATTCCTCCTCACTAAAACTCTTCACTATGTCATTTTGAAGCTTTTCAAGTAATGTATTTATTTGTTCTTTTTCTTCAATACTTAACCCGCTAGTCATTTGTCTACTAAAATCTATATGAGTACCTTTTATGTTATCAAATAGATCTCTTCCCTTATCAGTAAGATAAGCTATAGAAGATCTTTTATCTTTAGGATTAATCTTCTTTTCTACTAATCCCTCTTTTCCCATTCTATCTATAAGACCTGTCATATTTGCCCTTGTTACAAGCATCTTATCTCCTATTTCTGATAAAGCCATACCGTTTTCTGAGTATGAAAGCAACAGTAGAATATAAAATTTCGATTCAGATATACCATGATTTGCAAATAAGCTATTATAAATAAATCTCATTATCTCAACACTTTTTAATAAGTTAATTATAGTTTTTCCAGACACATCTTCAATGAAATTATAACTATCTAAAAAATTAAACAACTCCTTGTTGTTCACTCATACCACCTCGATTATTATTTTTAAATGTTCTATTAAACAAATTATATCCAATCAGCCCCCATATACACCCAAATAACATAAGACAAATTATATCTTTTCTAAATATACCCGCAGGTGTGCTCTTTACTAATATATCTCTTACAGGAGCTATAGCATATATCAGAGGCCATATCATTTTTATTATATACGAAAGAACAACAGGAGTTTGCTCTACGGGCCATACATATCCAGCAGTTAAAAAAGTAGGCATTGATAAAAGCATTGTAAACTGCGTAACCTGAATCTTATCTTTGAATAAAGCTGCTATTAGCATACCCGGTCCAACAAGTGTCAATATAAATATCGTTACATATAAAAATGCATATAAGAATGAACCTGTAAAGCTTATATGAAAAACATGTTTAAGAATCAATGCACATAATACATATGTTAAGCTACCTATAGTAGAATACACAATTGATTTTATAAATATATTTTCTCTATCATCCATTATAGCAGGAATAAAGGCTGACAAAAACAATTGTTGCACGAATACCAGTATTATACCCGGCATAACATACCCTTTATAAGTGTACTTAGCATCATACAATACCCTAGATTCAAAATTGAATACCTTCGCTAAATCATAAGAAGTCTTAGGGTCTATTCCCTTAGCTTGAAGTATCTTTATATTTATACCTGCATTTAAAGTAGCCAATATCTCCGATGCAGATGCTAAAGCTGTATTTCCTACAGTTATATTACTTTCGTCTATTATAAGAGCTACACTAGATGATTTTTGCTTTTTTATATCCTTATTAAAATCCTTAGGTATATAAATACCCATATGAGATTCTTTAGAATCTATAGAATATTTTAGTTCTTTAAATGAATTAACTCTAGAAGCTATATAATATCTATCATTATTTTCGAATTCATTTACTATCATTCTTGAAGAAGATGAATTATCCATATCAAGCACCACTATAGGTATATCATTTAAATAATCCTTCATGTAAACTCCGCCAATGAGAAAGGTGAAAAATAAAGGTCCTAAAACTAATATAACTATATTTTTAGGCTGCTTAAAAAACTTTATTATCTCATTAATTATTTTCAATAGTATCACCTTCTCCCAAGCTCTTTTTCCTACTAATTCTATTTTCTCTTAATATCTCAACAAATACAGCTAAAACTAAAAATATAACTGATACAAATAGTAGATATTTTATGTCTTTAGCGTAATTCATAGCATATCCCTTCAGCATTAAATCTCTTAGATTGTCTGCATAATGATAAAGAGGTATATACTTTCCTACAAATTTATACCCATCCATCATACCTATCAAAGGATATGTATAACCTATCATAATAGTATTAGGTAAGAAAAGTACAGCGGCAGCCTGAGATGCCTTTATTTTATCCCATACTACTGATGATATAAATATTCCAATAGTAGATACAGCCATAGAGAATACAAAGGTAATAACCATAAGATCTTTAATATTACCTCTAAATGGGACATCAAATATACTAGTTTGTATATATATATTTAACATTAATGATATAAATCCAAGAATACTATACACCAATATTTTAGATCCTAAATAAGTAATCATACTTTTTCTTTTTTCCCTATTTATACTAACAGAAGCTGCTATAACAAGACCTGCTTGAACCATAGCAGCCATAAATCCAGGCATTAAATAATTAGTATAATTTCTAGTTGGATTAAATAACATCCTAGTTTGTATGCTTATAGATGATACTATTTTTTTAGCTTGATCAAAAGGAAGATTAAGCTTTGCCTGAAGCACCTTTACTAAAGCTCCTCCTTTTATAGTCATAAGTGTTTCAGATGCTTGAGCCTTAGTAAATGAAGTATAAGCAAGCTGACTCCCATCATATACAGTCAATATAGTAGGTGATTTATACTCCTTTAAGTCTTTATAAAAATCATCTGGTATCACAAGTCCAAATCTAACTTTATTTTCTACTATCAACTTTTCTATATCGTATGGACTCTCTACATAATACTTAACATCAAATGTTTCATTATCATCAAAATAACTTACTATACTTCTAGAGAACTGAGTATTATCTCCAAGATATACAGCAGTAGGGATTTCTTTTAGTTGATGATCCGAGAACATATAGCAAAGCATTACATTTACCACTAAAGGTGTTATGAATATCAAACTAAATGCCATTATATATTTTTTTATTTTATTCAACAACATCACCTACTTTTCAAAATCCACAAACGCACTCATTCCAGGTCTTAATATACTTTCCTCATCTTCTACTTTTATTTTTACTCCATATGAAACTATATCGTAATTTCCATTGTCATTAGTAGCTTTTTTCACTGCGAAGTCAGGCTTTTTATTAACTCTTATAACCTTACCCTTAAAAGTTTTATCTTTAAATGACGTAACCGTTATTTTAGCTTCTTGACCTTCATAAACCTCACTTAATTTAGTTTCATCTAAATTAACCTCAATCCACATATTGCTTAAATCAGAAATAGTAGCTATACTCATTCCTGTAGATGCCATTTCTCCTTTGTCTACATTTAAAAGAGTTACATTCCCATTTATAGGTGATTTCATATTCGTGTCTTGTATATATGCATTAACTTCTTCAAGTCCAGCTTTAGCTTGCTCATACTTACCTCTTGCCGCTTCTACCATATTAGTAGCTGCTGCAACCATAGCTTGTGCTCCAGATACATCCTCACTTCTAGCTCCTTCATTTGCCATGCTAAGTGTTTGTTCTGCTATATCAAGTTGAGCCTTAACTTCATCTCTCTTTTGAGCTGACACAGCCCCTTTTTCATATAAATTTTCTACTCTTTCACAAGTTTTTAACATAAGATCATAATAAGTCTGAGCTTTTGCTATATCTTGACTTCTAGCTCCATTTTCAGCTTTTGTAAGTTGTGAATTAGCAGCTGCAACTTGAGATTGAGCCGCCTCTAATTGTCCCTTAGCTGCACTTACAAGAGCCTCCATTTGATCTTTTTTAGCCGCAAGTTCCTTAGAATCTACAGTTGCTATTACATCTCCTTCTTTAACCAATTGCCCCTCTTCTACTTTTACCTCACCGATTTTACCTGGTATCTTTGAATTTATATCTACCTCTTGAGCCTCTATAATTCCTTGATATTTATCATTAGTTTCAATTTCTTGACTAGATGCACATCCAAATAGCATCATGCTTGTCATGATAATCAGACAGATTAAAATATTTTTCTTATTTCTCACGTTATGTTACCTCCCCTAAATAGTTAATATGTTTATCAATTAGTTTATATGTTAATTATATTACCTCAATAACATTTTGTAAATATGTTTTTTCATATAAAAAGAGTGGATATTATATCCACTCTTTTTACATTAATACACTATCAACTTTTTCTTTTAACTCAAATATGTCAAAAGGTTTTTGAAGTATTCCTTCTATTTTTAGCTCATTAAGTTTATGCATCTTTTTAGGGTCTGTGAATGCTGTTAGTATGAAAACTTTTATATCTTTATCATATCTTCTTATATTTTCAAGAATTTCAGCACCATCCATATTCTTAAGTCTCATATCCAAAAGAGCTAAATCTAATTTATTATTTTTTACTATATCTATGGCTTGATTTCCATCTTCTGCTAAATGAACTTCGTATTCTTCACTGAACAAACTGTTTAAAAGGGATCTTAATCCTAACTCATCATCTACAATAAGTATCTTTTTCATAAATACATCTCCCTATATTAATGATTCTCTATTCTTGTTATTATCTTAGCTTCAATAGAACCCAATTTATCTTCTCCAACAACAGATATTATATCATCTTTGTCAAAATCATGTTCTCTCATAGTACTACCATCTATATCTACAAACCTTACATTACTAGTATCATATCTTATATATATAGTTTTTCCATCTGAATTGTTTTCAATTCTGATTTCATTATCACCAGTATCTATATTAGTTATCTTTCCTGTATATGTATTCATGCTTACATTTTGATTTGATCTAATCTTAGTTACCTCTCCACTTTCTAGAGTTATATCTATCTTATGATTTATTCTAAGATCATAAAGGCCTGCAGATCTATCATTTATCTCAACCTCAAATCCAGGAAGTAGCTTGTATGTCTTTGTTTTATTATCTTCATCTAATATAGTTATCTCTGGAGTTTGTGCCATTTTTATTTCTTTTAAAGTTCCTTTTATCGTTGCCCTAACTGTATCTGCATCTATATCCTTTACCTTATCGTACTCAACCTCAAGCTCTACCTTATCTCCTACTCTAAGATCTGATATTTTAGCTGAATCATTATTTCTTCTTATTCTAGCATCTGTGTTTATATCGAATTTATAAGTTTTTTCATACTTGTCATCAGTTTTTATCTCTATTTTAGAAGAAGATACTTCTTGAATTATTCCTTTAACTTTAAAATCTTTAGACTGAGCATCTATTTCTTCTATGACACCGTTTTTTAACTTTAAAGTTACTTTATCTTCTTTTTCAAGCTTGTAAATACTAGAATCTTCTCCATCAAGCTTTACTCTACTAGTAGTACTTATTCTATATTCATTATATTTATTTTCAATTTTAAATCTAACAGTATGATCTCCATTAGCATCGAATGAAACAGTATAGAAATATCCTTCTTTTTGTTCTTCTACATCACTTAATTTTACGGCATAAACCTTATTTCCACTAACAGTTAATTTAACTTCTCTTCCTTCTTTTAAATCCTCAATTTTTGCCACTTGACTTCCAAGCTTAATACTTATGTCACTTCTTTTATTGCTAAACACAAGTTTTTTATCCCTTGAATCCTTTATAGTTAAAGTTATATTTCCATTATACTCTAATACATCGTCTATTTTACCTTCAACAGATGTTAAAATTTGACTATTATCTGTGTTTGTATTTGTGTTTGTGTTTGTGTTTGTGTTTGTATTTGTGTTTGTATTTGTATTTGTATTTGTATTTGTATTTGTATTATTATGCTTTAAATCATATCCAACAGATAACATCTTAGACATTTCAGCTCTAGTTACAGGATTTTTGGGATTAAAGTTTCCTTTCCAGTCACCAGATCCATTTACTATTCCTTTTTGTATAAGTATATCTACATATGGCTTAGCCTCTGATGGTATTTCATTAGCATCCTTAAACCCTAATATAACTACTTTGTTCAATTTATTTTCAAGATCTAATCCCCTTGCAAGATAAACCGCTATTTCCCATCTCGATGCATTTTGTGGATTTCCATTTTTTATAAAAGTAGATAATAAATTTTCATTGTTTATTATTTTCTTTTCAAGAGCAAAAACTATCTCTTCTTTAGCCCAGTTTGCGTATGTCAATATTCCATAATCTTTAAGAGATTTTTCATATTTAGATTTATTCGCATCATAAGAAGCTTGCACTTCTTTTGGGTCGAATAATCTTGTTATAAGAACTATAGATTCTATCCTAGATACCGACTTATCTGGTTTAAATGTGGCGTCATCATATCCCGTTACTATCTTTTTAGAAGCCATATTTTCTATATATTGTTTAGACCAATGCTTATTCGTTACGTCCGTGAACATCTGAGCTCCAAAAGAATACATAACACTCGTCAAAATCAAAAATACAGCTAGCATTACAGCCAGAGTACTTTTAACCCATTTTTTAATTCTTAATTTTTTCATATCGAACCCCCTACCTACTTATATTAAGATATATACTTTTACTTTACCACATAATTATTCAATGTAAAAGATATAATAAATGACATATTATAGTATAACTCATTCTAACCCATTAAACTATATATATTCCAAAAGATCCATCTCAAAACAAACGGTAATTTCTAGAGCGAAATTAATCTTTTTTCATCTCCAAACAAATTATATAAATATAATATTTTCCATTTTTTATTATTATACATAGAACTATTGAAATATAGTTAACAGTTTTGAAATGCAAATATTGAAAAAAACAAAGGAATATGTGATAATTATTAGAACAAAGGAGAATTATGACGAAAAATAAAAATGTGGGTGTAATACTTAAAGAGCTGATGGGAAGGAGGCAACTTTATGGAAAAAACAAAAAACAACCTAAGAAAAAATGTAGTAAATAAATACAAATTAATATATTTACCCTTATTGATTTCACTATTAGCTCCTTTTATTATTAGTATTTCGAGTTTTTACATAAATAAAACTTTTTTATTAGAACAAGTAAAACAAGATGGACTCAATCTTACAAAACAAGTGACAAAACAAATCGAAAGAAATGAAGCCTCATTAGATATAATTAATGAAATGTTGGAACAACAAATTAAAACAACAGGGAAAATGGTAATAAAAAATGAAAAAAATCTAAGCGATGATTTTTTAATAGAACTAGCGAAAGACTCTCAAATAGATGAATTGAACTGGATAAATGACAATGGAGAAACTTTATATTCAAACATTGAAGCGTATAGAGGATGGATTCCTTTTAAAGGTCATCCATTGTATGATTTTGTACGCAGTAAAGATCAAGAATTAATGGAGGATATAAGACCAGATGCAAAGTTTGGTATTCCAACTAAATATGGCTCCATAAAGAATGCAAATGGATATTTTGTTCAGGTAGGTATTTTAGCAGATAATATACAAAAATTAACACAAAAGTTCAACTATCAAAAATTAGTCGAAGAATTAGCACAAGAAGAAAATATTGTTTATGTAACAATTGTAGATACAAATTTAAAAGCCATTGCTGATTCCGATATAGAAGATATTGGAATTGTTTATGATTCTATTGAAGAAAAAAAACTAAAAGAAGCTATCAAAGGGAATATAGGTACGGAAGAGTGGTTCTATGATAAAATAGATAAGAAATTGCTCGAAATTACAGTTCCTATATTTATTGATGGAGAAATCACAGGCGCTCTAGTCATAGGACTTTCTATGGAAAGTGTTTATTCTTCTATTTATACTATTTTTGTAACATCATCTATTATATCCATTATAATATTTTTAATATTTTTATGGGTACAAAATAAAAATATTATCAAACCAGTAAATCAATTAAACCATAACATCAATCAAATAGACGTGGAGAATAATATAGCATATAGACTACCCTTAGTAGATAAAGATACTTTTTGGGGATTAACCTATTCTATTAACAACCTATTAGATAAAGCAAATACATATTTGTACCAGTTAAAAGAAAATCAAGAAAATTTAAAAATATCTAACCAAGAGATAGTAGCGTCTTATCAGCAGCTAACCGCATCAGACGAAGAACTCAGAGCTCAATATGATGAAATACAAAACTACACATCATATATAGAGCATCTTGCTTATAATGATAATTTGACAAACTTACCAAACCGAAGAAGTTTTTTAGAAAAGCTGGAAGAATCAATTAATAAAAATCAATCAGGAGCTGTTATGTTACTAGACTTGGATAATTTTAAAGAAATTAACGATACATTAGGCCATACATATGGTGATAAAGTGTTAAGTAAAGTAGCACAAGCGCTTATAAGTATAAAAGATGAAAAAGTAGTTATATCAAGGTTTGGTGGAGATGAATTTCTTGTTTTAATAGAAGGAGAAAAAGATATTACTGAAATTGAAAATTATGCGAAAAAAGTAACCAATATATTTAAAAACAAACTTATGGTAGAAGAGAATAGTGTCTATATAGGATGTAGTATTGGAATCACTCGATATCCTTTTGATAGCAACGAGGTAAACCAATTAATTATGAATGCTGATTTGGCCATGTATAAAGTAAAAGATCTAGGAAAAAACAACTATATGTTCTTTAAAAAAGAGATGACAGAAAAATTAAAGGAACACATTGAGATAGAAAGAATTTTAAGAGAGGCAATAAAAGAAGATGGATTCAAATTACTATACCAGCCTCAAGTATGTACTTATACTAGATCAATCGTAGGGTTTGAAGCTCTTTTAAGGTTAAAAAATCATTCCATCTCACCAGCTGTTTTCATCCCAGCAGTAGAAGAAAATGGTATGATTATTGAAATTGGAAGATGGGTTACAAAAGAGGCAATCAACCAAATATCAATATGGAAAAATAATGGAGTTGATGTAAAGTCTATCGCCATTAATTTTTCAGCAAAGCAATTAGATGATTTAGATTATATTACATTCTTAGAAAATGAATTAAAGAAAAAAAATGTAGAAAGTAAGTATATAGAAATAGAAATTACAGAAAGTATATTTTTAGATAAAAAAGAAGAAACCATAGCGTTTCTGAATAAATTAAGGAGCTTAGGGATAAAAATTGCCCTAGATGATTTTGGAACAGGCTATTCCTCCCTTAGTTATTTAACCTTTTTACCAGTGGATAAAATAAAGCTAGACAAATCCTTATGTGATAAGTTTTTAGAAATGGAAAACATTGCAGTTATGGATAATATTATTTCACTTGCCCACAGTTTAAATTTAGAAGTATTATCAGAAGGAATAGAGGATATAGAGCAATATAACCGTTTGAAAGTAGGAGGTTGTAACTACATTCAAGGATATTTATTTAGTAAACCAATAGAAGTGGCAGAAGTAGAAAAAATATATAATACTGTTTTTCTATAAAAAGGAGCTAACTCTTAAAATGATTAAAAAATCATTTTAAAGTAGCTCCTTTTTATTACAAACCTTATTTTACAGTACCTATATTTACAGCTTTATTGTAATCTATAATAGATAAATTATAATCAGATATAGATTTTGCTAAAGCTACATTGGCTGAATACGATGTATTAGCAGCTTCCTGAACTTCTAAAAGTGTACTCATTCCAGCATCGTAAGAAAGCTTCTTAAGTCTCAATCCCTCATTAGCTTTATCTATCTTAGATTTTGCTATTTCTATTTGTCTTATGTTGTTATTTACATTATCGTACTTTGACTTTATATCAAACTCAACCATCTGTTTAGAGTTTGCCATAAGATTTTCAATCTTAGCTATATTTCTCTCTTTTGTCTTGTAAACATATGTGTTTGATGGATACTTAATAGAGTTAGTCTCAAAATCAAGCTTTACTATCTCATACTTATTATTTATCTGAATCATATCGAATCTATTTTCATATGATATTAGAATATCCTTATTTAAATCCACATCAAATTTTTGTTCTTCAAACTTAGATGTAAGCTCAATCTTAGTATCTAGAGCATAATTTAAAATCATATCAAGTCCTCTATAAGCACTTTTCATATTAGTCTTTGCGGTTTCTAAATTAGCCTTAGCTTCATCAAGTGCTATATCTGCCATATATAAGTCTGATTTTGATGCAACCCCTAAGTCGTATTTTTTCTTAACATTGTCTCTACTCTTTCGACCATTAATTAAATTATTATTTGTAACATCATAATAGTCTCTTGCTTGAAGTGCTCCATAATAAGCTTTTGTTGTATTATACTTTAAATCTTCTATTTTATAATCTTTTTTTATTTTTTCTTCATCTAAAGCATTCTCAGCAGCCTTTGAATACATGTTAGAATCTAATTGAAATCCTTCTACTGTTCCCCATGAAAACCCTGATTTTTCATACTTCTTTTCATTATGTCTAGCTTGGTCAAGCTCTATTTCTTTTATTTCAATATCCACATCACTTACCTTTAAATCCGTTGAATTTTTTATTGCCTCGTCTATAGCTTGATCTAATGATAATTTTACAGTTTCATTTACTTGAGGAGTATCTGCATATGCTAGTATAGATGTTACAAGAGTCATACATACAATCAATACACTAAGAACCAACCTTTTCATCTAAAATCCCCTCTTTCTTTTTAAATTTTTTGTTTATCTTCATAACTAAATCATCGAATATACTATATACAACCGGTATAAATGCCAGTGTTAATACAGTAGATAACGTAAGTCCTCCTATAACTACAGTAGCCATTGGAGCTTGAGTCGATGCTCCTTCTCCTATTCCAAGAGCTAGTGGTATAAGACCTAAAACGGTAGTTAAAGTAGTCATAAGTATAGGTCTAAATCTAGTGAATCCTGCTTTTATTATAGCTTCTTTTCTGTCCATTCCAGATTCTCTTAGTTGGTTTATATAGTCAACTAAAACTATAGCATTATTAACAACTATACCAGAGAGCATTATTACCCCAATTAAAGCAGGTACTGATAAAGATCTTCCAGTTATAAATAATCCTATAAATCCGCCAGATAAAGCAAATGGAACTGATAGCATTACTGTAAATGGATGTATTAATGATTCAAACTGTGATGCAAGAACCATATAAACTATTACTATAGATAATAGAAGTGCAAGCGCTAAGCTTGAAAATGCTTCAGCCATATCTTGTTGTTGCCCTGTAAATGTATAAGTATATCCAGATGGAAGGTTATAAGTTTCAAGTTCCTTCTTTATATCGTCAGTAACAGATTTTAAATCTCTTCCATCAAGTTGAGATGAAACTGTAACTGTTCTAGTTTGATCTATTCTACTTATTTGAGTAGGTGCATTACCATACTCGATATGAGCTATCTGTCCTAAAGGAACAGTCTTTCCAGTTTGAGATGTTATCTGTATTTGCTTAACATCCTCTATAGAATCTTTAACTGAATCTCCTAAAGATACATTTACATCTATTTCATCTCCATCTACTTTAAATGTAGTAGCTTTAGATCCATCTATAGAAGATTTTATAGTATTCGCAACATCACTTGCTGTTATTCCATAAAAAGATGCCACTTCCCTGTTAAGTATAACTCTAGCCTCTGGATTTCCTTCTTCCATATCAGATGTAACCTCTGCTGTTCCAGAGATTTGTTTTAATATTGATTCAAAATCGTACCCTATAGATTTTAAAGTTTCAAGATCATCTCCTTTTATCTGTATACCTATAGCAGCTGAAGATCCACCTCCGCCACCCATAGAAGATGCCTCTGATACTGTTATTTTAGCTCCCGGTATTGATTCTACTTCTTTTCTAACTTCATTTACTATTTGTGCAGTTGTTCTTTTTCTTTCTTTTTGATTAACTAAAACAACATTTACATTTGATGAATTACTAGCACTAGTTGAGAAGCCAGATGATCCTCCAACAGTAGAAAACACCTTATCCTTTTCAGGTATATTATCTACTATTTCCTCAACTTTTTTTACTATTCTATCGCTTTCCTTAAGAGTTGTTCCAAACGGAGTCTCTACTTTTACACTTAAGCTTCCCTCATCTTCTGCTGGAAAAAATTCTCCACCAACAGCACCAACTAATGCTATCGATGATACAAATATAAGTATTGCTACAAATACTGTGGTTTTTCTGTGTTTTAAAACATAGTTTAACAATTTTCCATATGCACTACTCAATTTTTCTATAGATTTCGTAAATACATCTAATATTTTTTCTATAACTTTAAACTCTTTTTTCTTAGGTTCTCCAACTTTAAGTATCTTAGAAGACAACATAGGAACTACAGTTATCGCAATTATTAAAGATGCAAGCAGTGAAAATACTACTGTAAATGAAAGCTGCTTAAATATTATTGCAGTAAATCCTTTTACAAATACTATTGGTAAAAATACCGCTATGGTAGTCATAGTAGATGCAAATACTGCCATTGTAACTTCCTTAGCTCCTATAATAGCAGCTTCAATTCTTGATTTTCCTTCTTCCCTATGTCTATATATATTTTCAAGAACAACTATCGAGTTATCAACTAGCATACCTATTCCAAGAGCTAATCCTCCAAGAGATATTAAGTTGATTGTAAGTCCTCCAAAATACATAAGAGCAAAAGTTGCTATTATAGATATAGGTATAGCAATACCAACTATAAATGTCGATCTTATATTTCTAAGGAATAAGAACAATATAATAACTGAAAGTAGTCCCCCTATTATAGCATTACTCGTTACATTATTTATAGATTTATTTATAAACTCAGATTGATCTGTTCCTACTATAATATTAATTTGAGAATATTCAGCACTTATTTTATCTACTTCGTTCAATATCTTTTCTGCAACCTTAACAGTATTTGCAGAAGATTGCTTTGTTATAGATATACCTATACTATTTTTCCCATTAACTCTTGATAGAGTATCCTTATCCTTGTAACCAAGCTCAACCTGAGCTATATCTGATAATTTTATTGTTTGACCTGTTTTCAATGATATAAGTATATTCTTTATATCATCTATGCTTTCAAATTCTCCAACCGTTCTAACTAAAATCTCTTTATCACCTTTATTTACATTACCACCTGGCAGATTCAAGTTCTCAGATCTTAATGTGTTTTTTATTTGATTAAGTGAAAGTCCATATCCTGATAATTTTTCTTGATCTACCTTTATACTTACTTCGTTTTTATCTCCTCCTGATATATCAACAGATGCTACCCCTTCTATTCTTTCAAATCTAGATTGTAAATCATCCTCTACTAATGACTGTAATTTTGCAAGGTCCATATCAGATGATACCCCTAAATTTATTATAGCCTGAGCATTAGGGTCTATCTTAAGTACCATAGGTGATGATGCATCATCAGGTAAAGCTCCTTTTGCTAAATCAACCTTTTCTCTCATTTGAAGTGTTGCAAAGTCCATATCAGTTCCATATTCAAATTCAACTACTATTATACTCTTTCCTTCTCTTGAGAACGATGTGACTTTTTTCAAGTTACTAACAGTTGCCACTGATTTTTCTAAAGGCTTAGTAACTAAGGTTTCAATTTCTTCAGGTCCAACCCCACTATAATTAACCGTAACTATAGCAACAGGAATATCCATCTTAGGATAAAGATCAATTGGTAAAAGTCCAAGAGATACAAATCCTATAAGTATTGCTATAAACATAAACATGAGGGTTGTAACAGGTCTTTTAACCGATATTTTTGATATATTCATATTTACCCCCCCTATTTATTAGTTTTGACCTTACTTCCTTCTTCTACTTTATTGATTTCAACTTTACTTCCTTCTTCCAAATAATTCTGACCTTTGTTAACAATTACTTGACCTTGCTTTATTCCTTTTATTATCTCAACAATTTCCCCATTGTCAATTCCAATTTCCACTTTATTAATATGAGCAACATTATCTTTAACTGTATATACTATACTTTCTCCACCCTTTATTACCACTGATTCTGATGGAACTGTTATAACATTTTCTTTCTTGTCTGTTACTAAGTTTACATTTGCAAACATTCCAGGCTTTATAATACTATCTTTGTTGTCTATCTCTATTTTTATAGGATAAGTCATAGAATTTGATGTAGTCGCAGGAGACATGGCAGTTATTTTACCTTTAAAGTTTTCCTTGTTGGCTGACTTTATAGATATATCAACTACATCTCCTACCTTAATCTTGTTTATAAGGTACTCTGAAACTTCAGTATCAATAACAACCTTATTCATATTGGCTATAGAAACAGCTGCTTGAGAAGAAGATGCCATTTCTCCTTCATTTATATTAACAGCAGTTATTATTCCAGATATAGGAGACGTAACTGTTGCATTGTTTAGATTCGACTGTGCATTCTCAATTCCAACTCTAGCTTGATCCACTTGAGCTTGTGCTGCATTTAAATTAGTAGATGATGCTTGAAGCTCATACTGTTCAAAGTCTTTCTTCGATATAGCCCCTTCTTCATATAATGCTTTCATTCTCTCATAATTTATTTTTGCATTTTGCATTTGTTCTTGTTTCATGTTAAGACTTGCAACTGCCATATCATATGCAGCTTGAGCACTTTTCACTCCATTTACTAAATCAGTTTGATCTATAGTAAAAAGCATATCTCCTTTATTAACTTTTTTACCTATTTCAACATTTACACTAGTAACCTTTCCAGGCATCTTAGATACAACGTTAGACTCTTCTACAGGCTTTACCTTTGCTGATAAAGTAGTTTTAACATTGATATCTTGTTTTTTAGAAGTTTCCGTTTGAACACTCACAAACTTTTCTTCAACGCTTGAAGCTTTTTCTTTCTTTCCACAACCCGAAAGAAACATAGTTAAAGTTAAAACCATTACAACCAATAAGCTAATTCTTTTTTTCATTATTTTTTCCCCCTATCTTCTTAATACTCCATTAAAAAATACATCTATTATTATATCTACTTCTTTTTCGATTGGTATCTCATCATTTCCCCTTATTCCATTAAGCCTTTGAAAAAACATACCAAACATCATACTTGTAAATATTATAGATAGTGATTTTTGATCCAATTGCTTATATTTATCTTTATCTATATCTATATGTTGTAATATATGTTTCATTATAGTTCCTTCTTTTTCATTAACCTTTTCTAAATGCATATCCATTATGTCACCATGAAACTGCATCTCGTAATGTATAACCTTGGATATACGAAAATTCTTTTTAAATACCTCATACCTATTAAGTACTATGAGCTTTAAAATTTCATCCAAAGGTTTATCTTTATTATACTCTATAACTTTTTGTATTGAATCAAAATCTGCAAATTCTTCAAATTTGTCTATATACTCAATCATTACACCTCTTAGTATATCTTTTTTTGTTTTGTAGTACCTAAATATAGTTCCTTGAGCAACCCCAGCCTCCTCTGCTATTTCAGCAGTAGTTGCAGCCGAAAATCCTTTTTTAGCAAATACTTCTAAAGCAGCATTAAATATCTTTTCTTTAGTATCATTACCTTTTTTAGTTGTCATATATTCACCTCTTCTTTATGAATGAGTACTCACTCATTTTTAGTCATATAAACATTATACTATGTATAGATATATTTGCAACACACAATTTCAATTCTTTTCAAGAAATTTTCATTTAGATTTTTTATTTAACGATTTTGATTTTCCCCGCACTACTGCACAAGGTTTATTTGAATCTTTACTGAGTACTTAACTAAAAAAATAAAGGGTATTAAAATGTTAGGGCATGCTTTAAATGTTTTTGCATAAAACTTGAATTACAACGTTTGAATATCCGTTAAAAAAGTTCGTTGTCTGACCGTTAGGGAGTTTAGAACTTTTAGGATATTTAATAAGATGTGATACTTAGTTTTATTAAAAACATTTAATACATGACCGGTATTTTAATACCCTTTATTTTGGTATTGAAAATTAAGTAAATTTAAATAATCTCATAATCCACACAAGCCATAGAGCTCGCAACCGATTTTATATATTCTTTAACCGGAACATGAACTTCATGATCTGCATAAATTTCCAAATCCTCTTTTGAATCAAAGTGAGTTGTAAGACATAAATCATAATTTCTATCAGATTCTAAAAAATTAACTCCAACCTCTATATGTTTCAATACATCTATTTTGCCATCCATATCTAAAAGTCTTCTTTTTACTTCTTCAACCTCTTTTTTATCATCAAATCTAAAAAATACTATATGCTTTATCACTTATTTCACCCCTATATATTATATTTTTTAACTGTATCGTTTAAATAAGCTAAAAATTCATCTCTCAAACTATCTCTTTTAAGAGCATAATCTACTGTAGCCTGTAAAAATCCAAGCTTATCTCCAACATCGTATCTTCTTCCCTCAAAATTATAAGCATACATAGCTTCTGTCTTTGCAAGCTCTTTAAGTCCATCTGTAAGCTGTATTTCTCCACCTTTTCCAGCAGGAAGATTTTCAAGTATTTCAAATATTCTAGGAGTTATAATATACCTCCCTAGAATAGCTATATTAGACGGTGTCTTTTCTACTTCTGGCTTTTCAATTAAGTCTTTAACCTTATATATTCTATCTTCTATATACTTTCCATCTACTATACCATATTTATTCACATCTTCATTTGGAACATTTTGAACTCCAAGTATAGTAGTTCTATATTCACTATAAGCATCAATTAATTGTTTTAAACAAGGCTTTTTAGCATCAACTATATCATCGCCTAGCATTACTGCAAACGGTTCATTTCCTATAAAGTGCTTGGCACAATATATAGCATGCCCCAAACCTCTTGGCTCTTTTTGTCTTATATAATGTATATTTATCATATTAGATATGTTCTTAACTATATCCAATAACTCTTCTTTTCCTTGTTTTTCAAGCTGCATTTCAAGTTCTACAGATTTGTCAAAATGATCTTCTATAGATTGTTTATTTCTTCCTGTTATTATAAGTATTTCTTCTATTCCAGAATCAACAGCCTCTTCTATTATATATTGAAGAGTTGGCTTATCAACTATAGGAAGCATTTCTTTTGGCTGAGCCTTAGTAGCTGGTAAAAACCTTGTACCAAGACCTGCTGCAGGTATTATGGCTTTTCTAACCTTATCCAAACTAGAATCCCCCTTTATAAAATTTTTAATATCAACAATATATATTATTATATCATTAATATTGAAAATTTTTCATTACATACTAAAAAACCTAAATATCGAATACTAATTTAAAAGTTTCAACATTTAGATTTAATTATGTTATATATATATTGGTTTATCTTACCATAGGTATATTAAGTATCTCATCTTCGGTAACTATAGCAGAAAATTTACCTTTTATTTTTTGGGGATTTTCATAAAGAATATTTAAGGCTTTTTTTATCATATCCTCATCATTTCCTGTTACAACCCATATATTTGATAAAGTAGAGTATCCTTTTGGCAACGATGCTATTACAGCAGCCTTTTCAAATTCTTTAGCCTTGTTTTTACTACAATCAAGAACTTCAACTTTATTATTTATCTTAAAGAAAAGTTCTCCTTTTTTATCATTATATATATCCTTTATATTCTCTATTTTAGAAATTTCACTCCAAGTTCCGATAAATATAGTATTTATTTTTTCGTCATAATCATATCCTTTATTTATATCTCTTTTAACTAAATCATCCACTCCATTATCTTTTAAATAGTTATACAATCTGTCTGTATCTTTTTCGAACTCCTCAGAATATAAAATCTCAGTTTTTAATATTTTTCCATCATATCCATTAGTAAAGTTTTTAGGATATGACCCTATTATACTAGATATATAAATTTCATTTTCCCAAGTATGGTAATCCCACACAACATCATCTCCTGGTTTTAGATAATAATTTTCAGAACCAACTTGTGCTAAATTCCCATTTATATAATAAAACCAACCTAGCTTATTCTCTTCACTGTATTCGGATTTTATTCCATTTATTGAATCTACAAATTCATTTTCAATTTTTACATCTAAATTACTCTGCATTAATTCCATAACAGTAGTATTTTTAGTAAATTCTAATTTTTCATCGTATATTTGCTTATCTCCAAAATCCTGTGACAAAATAATATTACATTTACCTTCTACTAAATTTTCACTACATCCAAATAAGGATGTCATAATTATCCCAATGATAATAACTAATAATGTCTTTTTCATATTTTAATCCTCCAAAAATTAATAACCTCATCTATTTGATAAGGTTATTTTTATACAGTATTATTTTTATTATATCATTGTTCTATATTATTTTGTAGTAATTCTAAGAGTTATTTTTTTAATTTTCTAAAAATTAATTTCTAAACACCTAATTTTTCAAGTTCATCTACCAAACTTTCAAACTTTTTAAGTGCATCCTTTATGCATTTAGTATCGTTCATGTCTACACCTGCTTTCTTTAGTACATCTATTGGATAATCAGATCCTCCGGCCGCTAAGAAATTTAAATACTTATCTTTTTGACCACCTAATATATCCTGAGACAAGCTTATAGCAGCGCAACATCCCGTAGCGTATTTATACACATAGAAATTAGAATAAAAATGAGGTATCCTACTCCACCATATCGAACATATATCATCAAGGCAAAAATCTTTACCGTAGTATTTTTTCATAAGACTTCCCCAAAGTTTATTTAAATTGTCAGAGGTTAAAGCCTCTCCTTTTTCAGCTCTATCATGTATAATTTTTTCAAATTCAGCATACATAGCTTGGGTATATATACTCCCTCTTATAAGATCTATATATCCTTGTATATAATATATCTTGTCCTCCTTAGTCTTAGCATTTTTTATCAAATACTCAAAAAGTAAAGCTTCATTAGTTATAGATGCAACCTCTGCAGTAAATATTGGGTAATTGTAATTTACATAATCTTGATTTTTAGCAGAATAATAATTGTTCATTGCATGACCCATCTCATGTGCAAATGTAGATACACTATTTAATGTATCATTATAATTCAAAAGCACATAAGGATGTGTATCATAGCTTCCCCATGAATAAGCTCCACCTCTTTTATTTTCACTAGAATATACATCCACCCATCTATTGTCTATTCCAAATTCCAAATCTTTTACATACTGTTTACCAAGAGGTGCTAATGCCTTGTTTATAATATATTTTGCTTTATCATACTCTATTTTTTTATCACTTTCTATTAAAGGATTGTACATATCATAATAATGAATCTCCTCAAGCTTTAATATTTTCTTTCTAAGAGCTATATATTTATGGAATACATCCAATTTGTTGTTTACCTCTATTATTAAATTATTGTACAAAGACACATCTATATTATCCTTATCAAGAGACGCCTCAAGAGATGTTTTATAATTTCTAGCCTTTGAATAAAATACATCCTTGCTAACTTGTCCAGATAACGCTGATGCCAAAACATTTATATTATTTTTATAACTTTCAAATTCTTCCATGAATGCATTTTTTCTAGTTTCACGATTATCATCTTGTAACAATCTAGAATATTCACCAGGAGTAAAATTAGTCTTTCTATCTATATCTTTAAATGAAGTATATACCTTTTCTGGAGTGCTTGCCATTGACTTGGACAAAGACAAAATTCTCTCTTCTTTATCAGATAACATATGCTCCTTTGACTTATACAAATTATTCAAATAAAATTCATACGGCTTTAACTTAATATTACTCTTTACAAATTTATCTATAGTTTCCTTTGGACTACTTAAAATCTCAGGTTCTATAAACGATACACTGCTGCTAAGTTTAACACTCAAATAACTTATATTATCACACATAGTTAGATATTTGTTATTTGAAGTATCTGTATCCTTACTCATATAAGCATAAGAATACAACTTCTCAAACATCCTACTCATATTATCAGTCATATTCAAAGCTTCATACAAGTATCTCGATCCTCTTGTAAGCTTACCTTTATACGCTTGTATCTTGGGTATGTTATTCTCAAGTATCTTATAATCCCTCTCCCAATCAGAATTAGAAACATATATATCCGAAAGATTCCACTTGTACTTATTCGTCTTTTGCTTATTATTGAAGACAGATACAGTCTTAGTTTCTAAACTATAAAAAGAAAACAAACTTATAATCAAAACAGCAATAATAGATAGTTTATATAACTTTTTCATAAGAACCTCCTAATTATACTTATATATAATTAGGTTGTGTATTTTTCAAAAAATTATAATCAAATTCAGTTCTTAATCCAGAATAAACAGAAATAAAAAATCCAAAACATACTCTAAAATAAAAAGAGAATGTTTTGGATTTTTATGAATAATTCAATTTAAATTTATTATTTTTAGTAATAATATCCAACAATTTCCATTTGATATGAACCATGATTTACGAACTTAGAGTTATGCTCTGTAGTTATATCAAATGCATATGGATTATCTTCTGCTTTTACAGGTACATACATCAGCTCTGTATGGTCTATTCCAACTGGTTCTAATCCATTATGATCTTTTGATGCAGAAGTACCTAAATCTGCACTTTGTCCATTAATGTTTATTCTTAACTTACTAGAACCAGCATCCTTAGTAGTTACCTTTACCATATATCCTTTTGGAGTTTCTGTAAATCTATCTCCATAATATTTTTTATTTATGTTAGCATATTGTTTTTCTATTGCTGTTGATGCATTTTTTAGTGGAATCGGATTAATATCTTCATAGTAATATTTACCTTCTTCAGAATAATATCCAATAACTGCTACTGTATATTTTGATTTATTTTGATCTTCTTTAAACCACTCAACAGTTTCAGAATCCTTTCCATACCATTGTGTATGTTCACTAGCATTTACTTTAACTTCTATTTGACCTGGATTATAAGCATTTGCTGGTATATAAACAATTTCACTATGAGTTGGTGCATAATACGCTCCCATTTTGTATCCAAATCCAGAAGAATCAGATGTTCCCATAGATACTGACGTCTCATCATTTGTACTTGGATTGAATGTAAAGTTAATATTGTCACTACTTACATTATGTGTTGTTATCTTAACTAAATATCCTGTTGCATCTAGATTTCCATTTATGTAACCTGTACCTGATTTTTTATTTATTACAGTACTATTATTTTCTTTATAACTTGGAGTAAACTTACTTCCTTCATTACTTCTTACATAATATCCTTCTAATGTTAATCCATTTGTATCCCCACTATAATTTTCTAAATCTTTTGCAGAAACCGCAAATGTATAATGATGTTTTGGATCCGCTAAAGGTTTAAAAGTATCAACTAATTTGTAAGAACCAGTTTTATTATTGAAAGTTGACATAATCGGTGTAATATCTGATGAACTTGTTCTAAAATTTGATTCATCTCCTAAATTAGGTATGCTTTTATCTAAACCAAATACATCTCCATCAAAATTAACCCCATCAAATAAAACAAGTCCTCTTCCTTTACTTTTTAGTGAATCATAATATTCCCATACAGAACTTATGCTATTATCCCATTCATCATGCCATTTATCCCAAGCGAATGATTCATTTTTAAGCATTGTTCTATGTTGGGCTACCTTTCTTCTATAACCTAAATAACCATTAGCAGCACTATAATTTTCATAATCATAAATTCCTACAAAAGCATGATCATCCCATTTATGATGTTTTAAACTGATAGCAGTATTTGGCTTATACCAATTCCCAGATGAATTAATCATTAAATCCCCTAATATAGGTTTTCCTTTTTTATCTTGTTCAATTAATCCTGTATAGTATTTGTTATTACCAAATCCTACATACTTAGATGTATTATGTTTATCATCAGTTACATCTTTTGAAAGTACAAAACTTTCTGCACCATTTTGTTTAAGCTCTTCTATTAATCCTTTAAGATTGCCATTGTTTAAACTTTTTTTATCTCTCACAAAAGTTAAACCAGGTTTTACATACTGTGATGAAACAATAGCATTTTGAGTAGTGCTATTACCTTTTATATCATAAGCTACAACTTTTACCGTATGTAAATCTAAATTCTTTACTTTAGAAGCAAATGATGAATTTGTTTTATATAGCCCATTTTCTGTATTCTCTAATTCTACTTCTATTTTTTTGCCATCATTTTGTTTTATTTGTGCTATTACTCTTTCTACCTCAAAATATCTCGGAGCAACATTTGCTTGTATATAAGCTCCTTCTTTATTAAAATCTACTTTTGCCAATCTTATATTCGGACCATTTTTTTGAGAATCTGCACTTGGTTTTTCAAGCATGATATTCATTCCTGGTCTTAATTTCAAGTTAAAGATATTGTCACCACTTCCAAGTTGTTTACGTACTTCTCTTTCAGTTCCTTCTCCAAAATTTATAATCCAAGATCTATCAAATTTTTCTCCTTCGATTATCAAGTTTCCTTTACTATCTACTTCTGTATCGTATACTAATTTAATGGCTTCTCCTAAAGTTAACTCGGGTGTTAATTTACCAGTTTGCTTTGAAGGATTTTTTGCAGCAACCTTTCTCTCTATAAGACCTTTTTCTCCTGGTAAAGATACATTTATTGTTGCTGTTCTTGATTCAATATCAGTTGTATATAATGACCAATCTTTTAATTCATAATCAGATGTTCTATACTGTGCATAAGTTCTATTTGTTGATAAGCTAAATGGTGTTCCATGTTCAATCATATTCACTTGATCTAAAGTTAATGTAATCTTAGTATCATCTCCACCATAACTATCTACATTAAGACCACTTGAAGAACGTGGATATTTACCACCTGGTCTAATAGGAGCAGATTGAACACTTTCAGGAAGATTTAGTGTTTTAGCAGAAGCTTCTCCTATAACAAAAGATACATTAGGTTTTACTTCATATGCGGTTGCCGTTCCTTTATTTTCATAATGTAAGTTAAATGCAAGATTCGCTGCCTCTGCTGGGTTTTTAGAAACTTCTTCAGTAAACTCCTTACTTTCTTCCTCGCTCGTACCTTTATCTATAGATACAGTATCTGATTTAGTCTTAGAATAATTGTATCCTAGCTCAACAGACACTGTGTGTTTTACTTCTGTACCTTTTGTACCTGCTGTTATTTCCGCTGAATATCCTACTCCTACATCACACCCATTCGTAATTTCAGTAGATGTTTCTTGAACAGTATTATGAGATATACCTTTTGTTTTACCTTCAGTATTTGATGTTGTATGCTCATCTGTTGATGTCATCTTAATAGAATCTAAAGTCACTCTAATATCTGGATAAGCAGCAACTAATGGATGGTTTCCTGGCCAAATTACACTATCATCCATTCCTATACCGGTTACTTCTTGATAGTCTGTATATGGATCTCCATCCGTATTAGCTGTTAATGGAGATGTCACGTATTTTGTATACTTACCTTCATACGAATCTTCCCATTCTTCTATTTCACCATCAATAACAGTGTATCCTTCTGTTTCTAATTTATCTGTGATACCATCCTCATCAGTATCTTCATCTTCGCCATTTTCATCTTTATAAAATCTTTTAATTGGTCCTAATAATTCACCTTCTCTTACTATGCTTTTTCTTATGTACTCACCTTCGTGATAAATCTCTAATTCAGGTGAAAGTTTATCATTATCCTCTGAGTTTAAAGAAACCTCTTCTTTTTCATCTTCTTTAGAATAAACACTCTCAGTTACAGTCTCTTCTTTATCTGTAACAAGCTTTATTTCTTCTTTTTCTTCTTCTGGAACAACATATTTGATTTCAAATTTATATAGTTTTCCAACTTGTAGCTCTACTTTTTTACTACCTTCTTGTTCTCCGTTTGATACTTTTTTCCCATCAAATATCTTATTTCCATCTACATATATTTTAATGTCTCTATCTTGATTTGTAGAGAAAGTATATGTATCTGTATATTTAGGCGATATACAGCCTTTCCAATAAACTGATTTAATTTTTTTATCATTAATAACATCACTTAAATCAATCTTTCCGTCCATTTGAACTTTAGACTTATAAAAATCTTCAAACTCAGAATCAGTATAATATTGTACACGTAAGCCTAAATTTTTCACCTCTTCGTTTGGTGAATACGATTCTGCTTTGTTAGCACTTGAATAAGCCCATGCTTCTGTTAAAGATACACTCTGCCCAAATGCCATCATAGTAGCCATAGTTATAGCTACTAATCTTTTTTTAGATATCATTAGATCATCTCCCTTCGAATATTTTTTTGATATATTTATATTTATATCTATATTTATATTATACACTACATTTTTCGACATTTTTCTTAATTTTTTCTTAAATTTCTCCGGTAATTCTGTTCACTTATCAGTTCTATATGCAAGTCTAAAATCATATTATTTCCTTATATACAAAAAAAAAGATGGCTAATTTAGCCATCTTCTTAATTAATTCATCTTTATTACATCACCAGTAAAATCTAAAAATTCCCCAGTTAAAGCATCCATATATTTTATATCTTCCATTCCTTCTTTTTCACTTATCTTATACATTAATTTTATCTCTTCTTTGTCACTTTCTTGATCGTATATAGTTACATAGAAAAGCTTAACTTCATTTTTATCAAGATATGACTGTTTTACTTTCTCATTATTTAAAGCTTTATTCTTATCTGCAAATACTTTACTATTGTCCCATTCACATTCTATACCCAATACATTATTTGTATTTAAATCCACATAAACAGTTACATCATTATCTCTATAAACTACTCCATTTACAAGTCTATTAAAAGAATAACTTCCAACTTTATCATAAGTTACATTTCCTTCTTCATCTTTATAATCTCCTGTCTCTTTTATCATTTCAGTATCTATATTTGTTCCTCTAGTTTGACAGTTATCCTTTATAACTTGTAAAGCTCTTTCGTATCCATCTTCCCATGTATACTTTGGCTTTACATCAATTTCTTCCCATTTATCAAGGTCAGTATCCATATATATTATTTCTTTATTATTCTTATCTATTACTATCTTTCCATTTGCTTCATTTCCTTCTTCATCTTTATAACTGAATCTAACTCCCCAAGCTTCTCCCTTTGATGTCTTTTCATTTTCAGAATCCCCAAGTTCTTCTATACTAGTAATAGTTATATCTTTATTTAACAATTCTTTAATCTTTTGTGTTGCGTAATCTCTCGCCTCTTGATTATTTAAATTGTAGCTTGGTATTTTTACTGATACTGATTCTTTATAATTTTCTTTACTAATCTTATCTGTATCTATATTTTTTATATAATACTCAAGTTCACCATCTTTAGCATCTACCATACTTGAAGTTTTATAGTAAGGAGAATACACAAATTTTACTTCTTTATTTCCGTCTTTATCATATGTATCTATATACATAGGTCTCATCTCTATATTATCTTCTATAATATTTGTAGCCTTAGATTTATCTATTACATTTTCAACCTTTGGAATATCAACATTCTTATTCCAATTTAAGCTATACTCAGATAATCTACCAGTTTCTTTATCTACACTTATATTTATTCCTTCTTCATCAAACTCTACACCATTTAAAACCCTTTTGTATTCAAAATTGAAACTAAAATCATCTTCTTTTTCTATAAATTTAATGTCTTTAACTTTATCAGCCTGCATTTTGTTAACTAAATCATCAGCTAGTTTTCTAGCCTCCAACTTAGTTATTTCACTATTCACTTTAGCATGCGAATATATAGATACACTAGATACAGTTTTATCAGGTTCAATAAAGACATCCATATCTATATAATTTTTATTTTCTCTGCATATATATATACTCCAAGATCCTTCTTTACCTCCTTCAGAAACCTCAATATCAAAATCATTATCAATATCTATATCGAAATATTTCTCAACTGTCTCAACAGCTATCTTCTTAGCTTCATCCTCACTTAAATTCTCATTTGCAAAAGCAAATATACAACTACTAATAACAAAAACAAATACAAATAAACTTAAAACCCATCTATTTTTCATAAAAACACCCCTTTACTTTTTTTGTATGTACAAGATGATAATACCATATTGTGGGTTATTTTTACAACCATTTCTAGTTCCTCCCTATAAACTAAAAATGATGCTTATTAAAATATTTTAATAAGCATCATTTTTTTAATTACATTCCACTTTTAGATAAAGCCTTATATATACTCACAGCCATCTCTGTCATAGTAGCATTATCCTTAGGTCTAAAGTTTGAATTATCTCCATTTATTATACCAAGACCCTTACATACTGCTACATATCCCTTGTAGTTATTATCTATACTAGCTTCATCACCAAATCCAAGTGAATACACACCTTTCATATTAGCCATTTCATCTTTATCTATAAGCTTAACTATCATCTTAGCCATCTCTTGTCTTGTTATCTTAGCATCCTTGTTGAAGTTTTCTTCTTTGTTATCTACAAATTTATACTCAACAGCGAATTTTATATAAGACATATCTTCATCATTATCTTTTATATCCTTAAATTTAACTTTTTCAATATCATTTAATTCATAAGTGTTATAACCTTTAGCATTTACAATCATCTTTACAGCATCTATTTTAGATATTTCTTTATTAGGTTCAAAATCTTTAAAATCTATTATATGATTATCACTTAATATAGTAAGCTCTTTTTTAGCCCAATGGTCTTTTACTTTATCTGAATAATTTTCATCATCATTTTTCTTAATTTTCATTCCATTATAATCCAGTATATCCCCAGTGATTGAATCTACACGTTCTATCATATACATATCTTTTATACTATATAGAACTTTTGCATTTTCAACATCTTTTCCATTATTAATATTGAAATAACCTAATTCTAAATTAGCATTATCAAAGTATATATCCTTAGCCTTATCTTTATCAATTACATTTTCAACTGTTGGGAATTTAGCTTCTTTATCCCATCTATATTGAATTTGCTCTATATCACCAGTTTTAGCATCAACACCTACACATATATTATTATCTTGATAATCTATCTTATCGTTAACTCTTGCAAAGTTATAGATGTATGTTTGTGCATTTATTTTCTTACCATTTACATAAAAATAAGAGTTTTGTTCTAATAATTTAGTATTTACATCCTTAATATTATATCCATAATACTTACTCAAAATATTTACAGCCTTATCATATCCTTCACTCCAGCTTAACTTAGGTTCAAACTCATCATCATCATTAAAATTATAACTATCAAATGATATCATTTCACCTGTAAGTGCATTTATATATATACTTCCATCTAAATCTTTGTTTTTAATATTAAAATCAGCTCTCCATACATTTTTTCCTCTTGCTATAAAGCGTGAACTATTTTCTTCATATCTTAATCTATCAATTTCAAAATCATCTTTTATAATTTCTTTTACAATAGATTCAATTATATCCTTAGCCTCTTTTTCTGTTAATTCAGCGCTTCTATCTTTAGGCTTAGTACTATTAATATATATTTTCTCTTTTTCTTCATCTTTTATATCTTTATATTTTAATTCATTTTTCAATCCTTCCCATCCAACTACATCTCCACTTTTAGAATCTACTAAAAATCCTTTTTCCCATTGTGGAACGTAAGATAAATTTATCTTCTCAGAATTTCCATCATCATTTTTATCTACATCAGAATATACAAGTTCCATATTAACATTATCCTTTAATGTCTGCTTTGCCTTGTCCTTATCTATTACATCTTTATTTTCATCAAATTTCATATCGTAATCCCAATTCAAGCTATAACTCTCAATCTTGCCTGTATTTCCATTGACTTCTATATTTATTCTATTTTGATCAAAATCAAGTTTATTCTCCTGTCTTACATATTCAAAATCATAATTTGGTCCGCTAAAATCTCTTGAAAAATAGTTATTATCAGTAAGTCTTACCTTATTACTCTCATCAGGATTTATTTTCTTTAAAAAATCATCAGCTATTTTTTTAGCTTCTTCCTTTGTCATAGTTGCAACTAATTTATTCTCATCCCAAGTATCATATCTAAACTCTAGTATTTTACCGTTATTAGAATCTATTTCTACATCTATATCTACGTCTATATCCTCTTCATGCTTATTCCAATTCATACTCCACACACTTATACCTCTATAATTCTCATCTTCAAGTTCTAATCTAGATTCAAACTTATTATCTAATTGAATTCCTAGATAATTTTTCACCACATTCTCACTAATCTTCTTAGCCTCATCCTTTGATATATTAGATTGAGCAAAAGATAGTATCGAACCAACTAATACAAAAAATACTGTAAAAATACTTAACACAATTCTTCTAAAATTCATAACGTTCCCCCCTTGTTAATACAAACTCCTTACCATTATACTATATTTTTGTAAATAAATTGCAATTTATTTAGTGTCCCTTTTCTATTTCTATATCCATATATAGAGTTGAAAGGGGATGATATTATGGCAATAACAAGTATTAAAACAGGAACAAGTTTAAAATTAAAGTATTCTTTAGGTCTTAATGAAAAAGGGGTTGAAAAGTTCAAGACAACATCTATTAAGAACCTAGGATTAGATGCAACCGATGAAAATCTATTTGGCATGACTACTTTAATGAAGGAGATGCAGAATAATTCTTTAGTTGAGGTTAAGAAGGTAGTGGATACTGATTTAAGCGAGTAATTTTATCGCCAAAATATATCTATGAGAATACCGTTCATGCAATAGAATTTTTATAGATATTAAAGGTTTATTATATTTTTGTTATAATCCCACAATTAAAATTATTAAATTTTCTCTCTTAGGTTAAATTTTATTTCTGTTCAAAACCTTAATAATTTAAGTTGCTAGTTATGGAGTATATATCAGAATTTTCAATTTCACCTCAGAAAATATAATAAACCTAACGGGTGTGGTTTTTGGAGAATAAAACATAGGGGGGTAATATTATGGAAAAGAGACTTGATATGAAATTTATTAAATCTGACGGTAAGAAGGTGACTGTTAAGGTTCATAGCTTAAAGGATGATGTTGATGACAGTGATATAGATGCTTTAATGGATTATATAGTATCTAAGGATCTATTTAAGTTCAGTGGAGAAAACATAGTTAAGAAGGAATCTGCTGAGATTGTAACTACTCAAACTGAAAATGTTCATATTAACTAATTGATTAAGGGGCTAATTTTAGCCCCTTTTTACTCTATCGGAAATTATAAGGAGGGATATTATGAGTGATATTTTAGGACTTGTTTCTAATGTGGGTTTTCCAATAGTTTTGTCCATTTATCTTCTAACGAGGATAGAGGAAAAGCTTGAGAATTTAACTCAAAGTATTAACAAGTTGAATAATGTAATATCTAGAATAGAAGCAAAAGAATATTGATACTAAAAATTTCAAATACAGATTATGTGGGTTATCAAAAACTAAAGAACTACACCTAAAAAATGACTCTTATTAAAATGTTAGCTACCTAAATTTCGTACAAATGTAATTATTTATTCACTATAAAATACCAATTGATTAAATCTCTAATTTGGAAAAATTATAGCTCTTAATCCCAAAACAAATGACATTAAAATACCGCTAATGTTGTTTTCAAAAAAGACAAAAAGAAACAAAGGTAATTA